>JAFDJI010000455.1 GCA_019307545.1 Deltaproteobacteria bacterium
GGTCGCGGACCTGCCGCTGCGACTCGCGCAGCGATTCGCGGGCCCCGGCCTCCTGCTCGGCCAGCGAACGGCGGAGCCGGCGCGCGCGCCCCGGCCCGTCGTCTCCCGCCAGGAGCTGTGCCGAGAGGGCCTTCGCGGACTCGGCGCGCGACCCCTCGAGGGCCTTGAGCTCCGCGGTGGAGGCCGCTTCCCGGTCCTTGGCGATCCGTCGCTGGTCTTGGAGATCCCGGATCTCCTCCTGGAGCTCCGCGACCCGCTCGTCCGCCACCTGGCTGGCCGTCACCCGGCGCAGGTCGATGCCGAACAGCTCACCGGGGCCCGAGGCATCCGCCGTCACGCTGTCGGATAGGGTGCGGGCGGGCAGACCGGTGAACACCACCTCCTGCTCCCCGGTGCCCAGGTCGAGGGTCACCGTGCGGGTGGTCAGGGCCCGGTCCGCGTAGACCACCACCTCGGCGGGGACGGCTTGTACCTCGTGGGTCGCCGCCCCTGCGAATGATGCGAGCAACACCCAGAACGTCATGGCAACACCGCCGGGGGATGGCGCTTCGGATAGCGCAGGATGTAGCCGAAGGTGATGTCCACCTTCGCGCCCGCCGCCAGGGAGCGGCGGAAGGTCACCAGCCCGTCGGAGCGGGTCTCGTCGGGCTCGTCGCCGTCATAGCGGACCTTGTACCGGGACTCCGTCGGGACGGGTACCCGGTCGCGGAGCTCGATGTCCACCGCCTCGTCGCGGCCGTTCTCGAGGTGGAAGGTCCACTTCTTGAATACGGTGATCCGGCCCGTCCAGTCCGGGTTCGTCCGGCGGTCCTCCACCAGCTCCACCTCGGCGCGGACGGCGTCGTCGCGCCCGAAGGCCAGCTCCATCTCCTCCCCGGTCCCCACCGTGGGCAGGGACATCACCCCCACGAAGGCGTCATCGAGGAACATGGAGGCCTCACCGGCGAGTAGGGGCCATCCGGCCTCCCAGGTCGTCTTCGCGATCAGGAACACCGACGGGTCCACTCGGGGGACGACCACCCGCAGCGGGGTCGTCTCCAACTCGAGGTCGGTGACCCGGAGCTTGCGTCGGGTCCCATCGCCTGGGATCGAGGCGGCACCGGGCACCTCGAAGGTGGTGGCGCCCGCGCGTTCCGACACCGCCGCGCGCGCCACCCCCATGGGCGCCGCGACCGGCGCTGGCGCCGCCCTCTCGTCGCGGCTGCGCCTGGGCGCCTCTTCCAGCACCTCCTCGTAGTCCCCTTCCCACTCATCCGCGCCGTAGACCTGGTAGTCGGACTGGAGCCAGAAGGGTTGCAGCTCGGGGGGGGCGATGCCCGCCGCTGGTCGGGCGGTGGACAGGGTGAGCGCGGCCTCCGACCACTCCTCTCCGGTGGTCTGCTGCACCAGGGCGTTCATGGACAGGGCGATGGTGCCGCCTTCTGCTACAGCACGGATGTCGTAGGCCGGGGTCCAAGACGCGCCGGAGAGTATGTAGGTGAGGTCGATCTCCGCCACCCCGGGCTCGGGCGCTTCCACCAGGACCACCACGTCGCGCCGGGACCACTGCGCCGCGCCGCGGACCGTGGCCAGCTCTCGCTCCAGCGCATCGACCTTGGCGCCCAGATCGCGGAGAGCGATGTTCGCAGCCCGTCGGAACCCCTGCACCTCCGGGATGCGGGTGCGGAGCAGCTCGGCCACTGCGCTCGCGTCGTCCACCGTCTCCTCGGCAAACAGCATCTCGGCGGAGAGCTGCTTGGCGGCCGCGGCCTGCAACTCGGCCAGGAACTTCAACTCGGCGGTCGCGGCCTCCAGTTCGTCCTGCTCCACCTGGATCGCATCCCGCGTCGCCTGGATCTGGTCCTGTAGCTCGGCGACCCGCGCGCGGCGGTCCTCCGCCAGCTCCCGGGTGGCCACGTCGAGGCCGAGGAGGCGCGCCCCCTCCACCCCGCTCCCGTTCGCCTGCAGGGTGCGCTCCTGCAGCGTGGGCGGCAGGTCGACGAAGCGCACCTCGTTGACCCCGGCGACCAGCTCGACCTCCAGCGAGCGGGTGACCGCGGCCCGATCGGGGAACACCACCACCGACTCGATGACCCCCGATGGCTGGGGCGGGGGAGCCGGCGTCTGTGCGAGGGCGACTGCAAGGGAGAACAGCGCGAACACGTGGACCTCGCTGTGAGGCTGACGGTTCTACCACAGCGGGCCCGCTGACCTACGCGAGAACGACTAGATTGGACCGTGTGCCTGGTGGTTGCCCGAGACGAGGTACCCCTCGAACTCGAGCTCGATGGTCCCCAGGTCGAGGACCAGCCAGGCGTGGTCGTTCTCGCCGGGCTCGCCGTCGTCGGTGAGCCGGAACCACACGTCCACTTCCTGGCCGTCCAATCGCCCCCAACCCGTGCCGACCACGGTGTCGAAGGCGATCACGGGTTGCGAGGCATGCAGCGCAGGGTCGTCCAGGCACGTCACCCAGTCGACACCTTCGAGGTGGAAGGAGCCGTGTTCCCAGCTCAGAGACATGTGGTTGGCGTGGTGGGTGCCGGCACAGTGCAGGGTGAAGGCGTGGCTCTCGTCGGAGTCGA
Source organism: Deltaproteobacteria bacterium (assembly GCA_019307545.1). Taxonomy (GTDB): domain Bacteria; phylum Myxococcota_A; class UBA796; order UBA796; genus JAFDJI01. The sequence goes on from JAFDJI010000455.1 coordinate 2,562, forward strand.
CGCCTCCGCCTCCCGTCATCCTCGCCAGGCCGCGGGGTTCGCTGTCGCCGTCGTCGTCGAGCCAATCCTCGGGGGGCTCGTTCCACGGCTCGTCCCACCACGGCTTGTCCAACGCCAGCTCTTCCAACCCCGGCTCGTCCCACAACAGTCCGTCCACCCGCGGCTCGTTGGTCGGGGGGTCCCAGGAATTGGGGTACCCGGCCTCCGCGACTGCGGGGTCTTCGTTGGTGATGTCGCCGTCCATGACGTCGCTGTCTGGGGGCTGGACCGTCGAGTCGGGTCCGGGGACGAGCCCGTACTCGTAGCAGGCGGTGGAAAACAGGGCCAGGAGCGCGAGATGTCGCATGGGCTTCCTCGGGAAGGCTTTGGAAGAAATTTTTTTGCAACCGGCGTGCCAAGGCTGGCAGGAATTTTTCGAGCGAAGGAGAAGCCACCCAAGACAGGGCGGGGATCAGCCCGAGAAGGGGCTCCTGTCGATGTCGGTCGAGATGTGGACGGGTATGCGGAAGACGATGAGCGGATGTGCGCGCACGTGCGGGTCGTACTCTTCGACCGGGAACGCACAGCACCTCAGTCGTGCTTCAGTTCCTTCCGCAGTCGGCCCACCATGAGGCGCTCGTAGAGCCTGGGCGTCACCCGCGACAACAGCGCGCTCAGCTTGCCGACCGGGCTCAGCACCAACAGCCGCCGATCGGCCTGCGCCGCCCGCACCACCGCGTCGGCCACGCTCTCTGCGCTCGCCAGTCGGCCCACCTTGGATCGGGGCCGATCGATGCGATTGCCGTCCGCGCCCACCGCGGCCTTCTCGAACCCGGACGCCGTGAAGGAGGGGCAGACCATGAGCACCCCAACCTGCCCGGCCAACTCCGAGCGTGCGGACTCGAAGAGCCCGTGCAGGGCGTGCTTGCTGGCGGCATACCCGCTGCGCCCGTACAGCGGCGCCATTCCGGCGATGCTCGAGGTCACCACGATCAGGCCCCGACGCTCCATCAAGTCGGGCAGTGCCGCCTGGGCGCAGTGCAGGGACCCGAAGAAGTTCACCTCCATCACTCGCCGGAACACCTCGAGGCTGGTGTCGGAGAACGCGCTCCGGTGGACCATCCCCGCATTGTTCACCAGCACATCGACCCCACCCCACGCTTCCCGGACCTGCTGCATCGCCGCGGCACACTGCGCCGGATCGGTCACGTCGCAGGGGATCGCCAAGGCCTCGGCGCCCGCGGATTCCAGCGCCTCGCATGCCTCGACGAGCGGGCTGCTCGCCAGGTCCAGCAGGGCGATCCGAGCCCCCTCCCGGGCGAAGGAAGCCGCCAGCGCCCGGCCGATGCCGCCGGCGCCGCCGGTGATGACGACCGCCTTTCCGTGGAAGTCACGTTTCGGCAAGGAGCCCCTGGGCCCGCGCATAGCGCTCGAACGCCTCTCGGGAGGTGTGTTTCGGGGTGTAGCCGAACTCCTCCTTGAGGCGGCGGTTGGAGAGCACCGGGCGCCAGCGCAGGAACTTCACCCGCTCGGGCCCGTTCTGCCCCAGGCCCAGGCCCTTCGAGACCCAGAGCACGCCCTGCACCAGCACCGCGGGCAGCGG
>JAFDJI010000058.1 GCA_019307545.1 Deltaproteobacteria bacterium
GGCTGCGGCCAGCATGTGGAACACCGCCACCCCATCGGAGTCGCCGGGCGCGTCCCGACCACCGGGGGCAAGGGTGACCCAGCCACCCGGAATCGGGGTTCCATCGGTTTCTGTCAGCTCGACTTCGAGGGCCGGGCGCCAGGCGCGGTCCCACCCTGCCGGTTCCTCCCGCAGAACCGGTTCCCGATCGCACCCTGCGAACAGGAGCAGCACACTGACGAACACCACGTAGCCGACCCGAGTTGACAACAGTGTAGCGTACCCGGTGCTGGGTCTCTGTGCCCGGACGGAGTACACCACGAAGCGCTGAACCCAGACCGGAAGTGGATATCCGAGAATCCCTGGTTCGGTTCCTGGGGAGATCCCTGTCGTCACAGCTCGAGCACGGGCCACTGGTGGGGGGCTTCGGGAACGGATATCGGGCGCGGCACCGCATCCGCTCCATACAGGGGTCCCGATGAACCGTTCCCTGCTCGGCCTCCTCCCCGCCCTCCTCTTCGTGCCGTGGCTCCCGGGATGTACCGGCAATGGCGGCCAGGAGCAGGACTGCTACGGCGACCCGTTGTCCTGTATGGACGCCTCGGGGTCCGACCACGGGTACGTCGTCGACGACATCATCATCCCCGAGGACGCGGATGACGCCGAGGCGATGGGCATGGACCTCGACGGCGACGGCGAAGCCGACAACGCGCTCGGGAAGGTGCTCGCGACCTTCCAGCTCCAGTATGAGGTGGACGCACGCGTTGCCGCAGGCGACTCCATCCTGCTGGTCGATGTCCGCGCCACCGACCTCGCCGAAGCGACGGACGCCGGACTGTGGTTCCTCCAAGGTGCCAACCCCGACCCAGCCCCTTGCGTGGGCAACAGTTGCGGACGCCATCTACAGGGGGGCGCCTCCTTCACCATCGACACGGAATCCCCCGACGGCGCCCTGATCCACGGCGACATCGCGGGGGGGATCCTCTCCGGTGGCCCGGGCACCGTCACCCTCCGCCTCGCCCTTTCCCAGGGAGGCGAGCCGCTCACCCTGCCCCTCATCGGGGCCTTCGTGGCGACCACCGTGCAGGAGGACGGCTTGGTGGACGGCACCCTGGCCGGCGCGGTCCACGAGGACGACATTGACACGGCCGTGCTTCCCGCGGTGCGCGACGTGATCACCGAGTTGGTCGAGCTCGACTGCCCCTACGCCCTCCCGGACTGCTGCATCACCGGAACCAATGGCGCCTTCCTGCTCGCCCTGCTGGACGACTGCTCGTCCGGCAGCTCCACCTGCGACTGTCAGGTAACCCTGGAGGAGCTGGCCGAAAACACCCTGGTACAATCCATGCTCCGCTCCGACGTCGACCTCCTCGACAACACCGGGACATACAATCCCGGTCTGGACGGGGACAACGAGTCGATCTCGCTGGCCATCGGCTTCACCGCCGTCACCGCCAGCTTCCCGCCCCCCTAGAGAGGAGAGCCGCATGCCCAAACGCTTCGGGCTGGACGGCGTGGTCGTCGACGAACATACCCAGGACCCACTCACTGGAGTCGGCGTCGTAGCGCGGGCACAGACCGGGGAGATCATCGCTACCGCGCGCACCGACGAGCGCGGCGTCTTCCAACTCCGGGTAGCGCCGGCCGCGCTGCGTGGTCTTCGATGGGACAACCCCTCGGAGCCGACCCTCAAGGTATCGCTCGATCGGCACGAGGCGCTGGAGCTTGCGGGCGGACCAGAGGAGTGGCGGCTGCTCGAAGGACCTTCCATCGCGGTGACCCTCCAGGCGTGCCCCGCCAGCGAGGGGCCACGACAAGTCCTGCCCTTCGCTGCGACACACCCCGGCGAAGCGTCCCCCCCCACCGCGGAGCCTGGCCGCCCCGACGTGCTCGTGGCCACGCTGGCCCTTGGACTCTCCGTGTCCATGCGACTCGGGAAGATCGACCTGGAGCAGGCGCGTCGGTGGCTGTTCAACCCCGAGACCGAACAACAGCTCGTGCGGGCAGACCTTCCGGACGACATCTTGGAGTTGGTGCGACGCGGGATCGCGCTCGAAGAAGGCGAAGGAGGGGTCGAGCGCACGTGCCTGGCCGAACTCGAGCACCGCGCCCTGGAATTGTTGCGCGACCTTGCCGATGCGGACGGGGGCACGCCATTGTTGTGACGTCATGGGGGTTGGCGGTCCTCCCCGCGGGATGCGGAAGTCCGCGGCGAAGTGACGCGATCCCCACCCACATGCATAATTGGCCCGGGAGGAATGCAATGAGCGTGGAGAAAGCGGATCGAGAGGCCTTCAAGAGCCGGGTCAAGGCGCTGCTCAAGGAACAGGGACTCACCCAGGGCGCCCTGGAGAAGCGCATTGGCGCCTCGTCCGGGACCCTTACGCGCGTGTTTGGCGGACGGAAGAACCTGGACGCCGAGACCCTGGCGGCCATCGCGTCTGGGCTCGGGGTGCCGGCGGCCCAACTCCTCGAACTCGAGGATGTGGTGACCCCCGAACCGCCACCCGCAGAGGAGCCCCCCGCAGAGGCGGCAGCCCCAGAGCCGCCGCCCGCAGAGGAGCCCGCCGCCGAGGCGGCAGCCCCAGAGCCGCCGCCCGCAGAGGAGCCCCCCGCAGAGGAACCCCCCGCCAAGGAGCCCCCCGCAGAGGCAGCAGCCCCAGAGCCGCCGCCCGCCGAAGAGGCCGCGCCCACAGAGCGGGTACGTCCACCGCCCGACGAGGAGGTCACCGAGGTGAAGGACGACAGCGAGAAGAAGAGCCCCTTCAGCGAAATTCCGGTGATCGGCCCCGTGGTCGAAGGCGCCCTCGCCCTGTTCTCCTCGCTCTGGAAGCGCTGACCAGGTTCCGCGGAGGCACTCGCCAGGGGTGCGGCGCCCCTATAGGACGGGACCATCATGCTGAGAACGCTGTTCTGCGCCACGGCCGCGGCCGGGCTCCTGCTCGGGAGCGCCGGGTGCGCCAAGACCGTAGACCGGTACGTGACGAAACGCGTGTTCCCCCACGCCCTCGCGGTGCCCGACGTCCCCAAGGCGTGCGCCCTGGGCGCGTCCCTGGTCCACCCCCTTGCGGCAGTACCCAAGGCTGGTCACCCACCTCATCAGACCATGGTGGTCGCCGAGCTGACCGCGGCGCTGTGCGAGGAGGGGCTGGCGTGGGAGGAGGAGTTGGCCGCGGAGCGTGCGCGCCACAACTTTCGCGCCCTCGGCGGGGAGCGCACCCCCGAGATCAAGGACGCACGGCTTCGCGCGGAACGTGCCCACCTGGCCGCCGCGGACCGCTTCTTCCGCTCCTGGCAGCACATCGAGCCCCTGTACGGCCCAGTGGGAGAGGGTTGCCCGAAGCTGCGGAGTGAACGCGATGAGTTGGTCTACCTGATCGGACTGGTCGCAGGCACCCTTGCGCTGCTGAACGACCGGGCCGGAGGCGGCGGAGTGGGGGTGCCCCTGGACACGCTGGGCAAGGTGGCCCGGGGCGCCGAGTGCCTGGACAACGCAAAGTGGTGGCATACCCCGGGTACCTTGCGTGCCGCGGCCTGGGCCATCATCCCCGGTTTGGGGCCCGAGGGGGTCGAGCCCTTCGCGGCCCTCGAAGAGGAGGCCTCCGCCGGGGAGGCGAGTGGGGTGCGGGTCGCGCGGGCGCTCTCCGTGCTGGTCTATGCCAACGCCGACCAGCGCCCGATGGTGGAGCAGGGAATCCGCGCCCACGCCGCGTCGTTGTCCAACACAGTGCAGCACCCGGACTGGGCGCTATTGGATGAGTACGCGAGGTTGGTCACGCTTCACGAATCCGACCTGATCTGGACCGGGGACGAAGGCCACCGGACCCCCGTTTTCGGGGCACTGCCCCGTGGCGAACCCGAGGACCTCGTCCCTCCGCCGAACCCCTTCGAAGATGCGAACCCCTTTGGGAGCGAGGAATGACAGCAAGCCCCATGCGGTGGACCCGCCTGCCCATCCACCCTCTACTCACCCTCGTGGCGTTCCTGTGGGGGCTGCTCGCTACCCACCCGGCACTGGCCGAGGGTCGCTCCATCTGCGTGTACGACCCTTCGGGCCGTGCCGGCGATTTCGTTCGCATCATGGAGCAATACGCCATCGAGGCGTCGAGTTGGGGCTTGGAGGTGGAGATCCGCGCCTACACCGACGAGGAGACCGCGACGAAGGACTACGAGGCCTCGAATTGCGACGCCGTAGTCGCCACCGGCGTCCGCCTGCAGCGGTTCAACCGCTTCCCCGCCACCCTCGAGGCCATTGGTGCCGTCCCCGACTACGACCTGCTCCAGCAGATGGTCACCACCCTGGCGACCTACGAAAGCGCCGCCGCCCGCCTGCGCTCGGGCGAGCACGAGACGGTCGGCTTCATCTCCGCGGGCTCGGTGTACCTGTTCGTCCGGGACCGCGAGGTGGACACGGTCTCGGAGCTTGCGGGCCTGCGCATCGCGACCATGGACTACGACATCGCCTCGCCCACCATGGTGGAACGCGTCGGCGCGATCATGGTGCCCGCCGACCTGGGCAGTATCGGCCCCAAGTTCAACAACGGCGACGTAGACGCCTGCTACATGTCGGCACCCGGGTTCCGGCCGTTCGAGCTGTGGCGAGGCCTGGAGCCCGACGGGGGCATCATCCACTTCCCTCTCGCCCAGGCCACCCTGCAGGTGATGATCCGAGCCCCCCTGTTCCCCAACGGCTTCTCGGCGAAGTCCCGCACCTGGTTCGCCACCCACCTCGTCGACTCCATCGCGCTCTCCAAGCGTGCCGACGCCGACATTCCGGACAAGCATTGGATCGAGGTGCCGGCCGATCGCCGGGAGAAATGGGACGAGATGTTCCTCGACGTGCGCTTACGCTTGCGTGACGACGTCGGCGCCTATGACGGAAGCATGCTCACCGCCCTGCGGAAGTTGCGCTGCGCCTCGGATTCCTCTAGAGCGGAGTGTGCAGAGAAACGCGAGTAGCCGGAGGTCAGGTTGGACTCGGAGCCCAGGCGCCCGCTGCGAGGCGTCACCGTCGCCGCTGCGATCCTGATCTTCGCCGCCCTGCTGGTATCCCTCGGCGTCGGCATCGCCCCCAACATAAGCACCCGCGTCGTGAGCCTGGGCGAGTCCATCTGGCCCGGGTACGCCTCAGAACTCAGGGTGGATCCGCAGCCTCCCGACTGTGACCTCGACAGCCTGGAATCCCAACTCGTCGAGTGCCCCGCAGAGGACGCGCATCCCGCTCCAGCCAGGCCATTGGGCGACCCCTTCGGCGGTGAGGACCCCTTTGGCGAAGAGGACCCCTTTGGCGGTGAGGACCCCTTCGGCGGAGAAGACCCCTTTGGCGAAGGAGACCCCTTTGCCGCCGAAGCACCCGCACAGGCGGCGAATTGCCCGGCACTGAGAAGCCTCCACGAGCGCTGCCGTGTGCGGCACGACGAGTACCGCACGACCACCGGGCGGATCACCCCCACGATCCGGACCTTCCGACGAGTAGACCTGTTCGTTGGTGGGCTCGCCAGGTTCCCCTGGTGGCGCCACCTGCTCTCCGTCCTCCTGCTGCTCGGGGCGCTGAGCACCACGGCGAGCCGCACCCACATCGCGCTCCGGAACCCGCGTTCCCACGGAGAGCACGCGCTCTCGCAGGGGAGCCAGTTCCTCGCCCACTTCTTTATCGCCGCGTCCGCCTTCGCGGACTGGCGCATCCAGCAGGGGTCGAGCGCCGAGGTCGAGAACCCAGCACTCCCGGTGATCTGGCTGGTCGGCTTCTCGTTGCTCGCCCTGATCAACGCCTATCACCTGCTCCGACCGCCTCCCTCCGCCGCACCGCACGGCACCTTCACGCGCAAGCTGATGGTCATCCCGCTGTACGTGTACATGGCGATCATCGCGGGGCTGTACTTCAACCTGGTGGAGAGCCACCCCTCGGGGCAGGCCATCTACCTCCACAAGTTCGTCCAACACCCGGCCATCTACGTCGGAATCGGCCTGTACATCTGGGCGGGCATGCTGCTGGCCGGGACCGACATCGCGCGACGGGTGTTCGGCGTGCTCCACCCGTGGCACCTACCCATCGCGTTCCTCGCCTGGCTGGTCCCGGTCATGGCGGCCGTGCCGACCGCATACAGCGGAGCATCCGGCATCTTCGTGATCGCCGCCGGCGCGGTGATCTTCGAGCAGATGCGGGCCGAGGGCGCCCACCGTCGCCTGGCGCTCGCGACCACCGCGATGTCCGGCAGCCTCGGGGTGGTGCTCCGCCCGTGCCTGGTAGTGGTGCTCATCGCAGTGCTCAACAAGCAGGTGACCACCGACGAGCTGTTCTCCAGTGGCCTGTGGGTCTTCGCGTTGACGGCGGTGCTGTACCTGATCGCGATGCTCCTCTACAACCGCGAGGGCTGGCACATCGCCCCTCCGCGGAAGGCCTTGCGCGCCAGCTTCGCTGCCCTGGGCCCACTGATCCCCTACGTCCTCATCGGTGGGGCCGTGCTCCTGCTCTACAAGGTCGGGTTCGGCACCGGGCTCAATGAGCGCACCGCTCCCTTCGTGCTCCCGGTCCTGCTCCTGTCCCTGGTCGCCTTCGACCGGCTCCGTCCCCGACCGCAGATTGCGGAACCGTCCCCCCGCGACGAGCGTGGCCTGGCGTCCACCCTCCTGCACGCCACCACCGAGTCCTCCCATCACGTTGGGGCCCTCCTCGTCTTGATGGCCGGCTCCGTCGGGCTGGGCGGAGTGGTGGAGCGGACCGAGATCATGCTCCTGGTCCCCGAACACCTCGGCTCGCCATTCACCACCATGGCGTTGCTGGTGGTGCTGCTCGTGCTCGTGGGCATGATCATGGACGCGCTCGGCGCCGTGGTCCTGGTGACGGTGACCCTGGCCCAGATCGCATACGCCAATGGCATCGACCCCGTGCACTTCTGGATGACCGTGCTGGTGGCCTTCGAGCTCGGGTACCTCACCCCACCGGTTGCGCTCAACCACCTGCTCGCCCGACAGGTCATCGGCAGGGAGGCCGAGGTGGAGCTCGACGAAGCGACCGGGTTCTTCCGCCGGTACGAACACGTGATCCTGCCGATGGCCGTGATGGCGACCGCCCTGTTGCTGGTCGCATTCGTCCCCCTGGCCTTCTACTCCTCCCCGTAGGTGCGACCCCGGATCTCGCCGCGGGATACGATGGGGACGTGCTCGTCCTGTTGCTCATCACCATGGCCGCCCTCGCCGGCACCATCCCGGTGCTGGAACTGCGCGGGAGCGTGGATCCCGGCAGCGCCGACTACATCGTGAAGGGGATCGAGGCGGCCGAGGCTTCCGGGGCGCCCGCAGTGGTGCTGACCCTGGACACCCCCGGGGGGCTGCTCACAAGCACGCGGAAGATCGTCCAGGCCGAGCTCACCGCCGAGGTGCCGGTCATCGTCTACGTGGCGCCGTCGGGGGCACGCGCGGGCTCGGCCGGGGGGTTCCTCACCATGGCGGCCCACGTGGCGGTCATGGCGCCGGGGACCACCATCGGCGCGGCCCACCACGTCCAGCTCTTCGGTGGCGGCGGCGGCGGCGAGGATGCGGAAGAAGCGGACCCCGCCATGGACGAGAAGATCCTCGAGGACACGATGGCCTGGGCGCGCGCCATCGCCGAGCAACGTGGGCGGAGCGCAGAGTGGGCAGAGCTGGCGGTCCGGGAGAGCGACGCCCTCACCGATGGCGAGGCAGTAGAGCTCAACGTGGTGGACCTGGTCGCTCCGGATCTCGAGACCTTGCTCCGGCTGGTCGACGGCCGCGTGGTGGAGACCGCATCCGGCTCGGTCACCCTGCGCACCGCGGGCCTGATACCCGATCCGGTGCGGATGACCTTCCGCCAGCAGGTCGTGCACCTGCTCGGCGACCCCAACCTGCTGTTCATCCTCATCGTGCTCGGCATGCTCGGGCTGTACACCGAGTTCCACAACCCCGGGCTGATCATCCCCGGCGTCGTGGGAGTTCTGTGCCTCCTCGGGGCCGCCATCGGCCTCTCCGTCATCCCCTTCAACGCTGGCGGATTGCTCCTGCTCCTCTTCGGGTTTGCCTGCTTCGCACTCGAGATCTACACTCCGACCTTCGGCGCCCTCACCGCGGCGGGGGTGATTGCCGTAGCGCTCGGGGGAGTCCTGTTGTTCGAGGTGACTGGCTTCGACCTTTCCATCAGCCCATGGATCCTGGGGACGGTGACCCTGGGCGCCGGGGCGACCGCGCTGATGCTGGCGTGGTTGATCCTCCGGGACCGGCGGGAGAAACCCGCCACCGGAGCGGAGGGGCTGGTGGGGATGATCGGGGTGGTGATGGTCGGAGGTGACGGAGGGGGGCGCGTTAGCGTGCACGGAGAGGATTGGGCAGCCCTGTGGATTGGAGACCTCCCGGAGGGCCGCCGGGTCCGGGTGGTCCGCATGGACGGGCTGACCCTGGAGGTAATGCTTCTGGGGGACGACAACGACCCGCGCGGAGGGAGTTAGCCGATGGACATCCTGATCATTGCCGTAATCCTCGGTTTCGTCTTGACCGTGATCATGAGCGCCGTCCACATCCTGCGGGAGTACGAGCGGGCGGTCGTGTTCCGGCTGGGGCGCATCCGACCGCTCCGGGGGCCCGGCCTCGTGCTCGTCATCCCGGGAATCGAACGCGTGGAGCGGGTCTCGCTCCGGATCATCACCCTCGACGTCGAGAAGCAGGACGTCATTCCCCGGGACAACGTCAGCGTCGCAGTGAACGCGGTGGTGTTCTTCCGGGTGGTGGACCCGATCAAGGCGGTGCTGAGCATCCAGAACTTCATGTTCGCGACCAGCCAGCTCGCCCAGACCACCCTGCGCTCGGTGGCCGGCCAGGCGGAGCTAGACGAGCTCCTGTCCAACCGCGAGAAGATCAACCGCACCATCCAGGAGATCCTCGACCACCAGACCGACCCCTGGGGGATCAAGGTCACCCAGGTGGAGGTGAAGCACATCGATCTGCCCATGGACATGCAGCGAGCGATGGCGAAACAGGCCGAGGCCGAGCGGGAGCGCCGCGCCCGGGTCATCGTCGCCCTGGGCGAGCAGCAGGCTTCCGAGAAACTGCTCGAGGCCGCCATGCTCCTCGAGAAGAGCCCCGTGTCGCTGCAGCTCCGCTACCTACAGTCCCTGGTGGACGTGGCCGCGGAGAAGAACAGCACCATCGTGTTCCCCGTGCCGGTGGATCTGTTCGAGGTGTTCAAGGGTCGCTGGAACCCGGACGGCTCCGATCCGGGCGAATAGACCCGCGCTCACACCGTCGAAGTGGCATGGAACCGATTGGTCTCGGAGTGAACAAACGCCCGGGGCCGTGCTGGTTCGGCCAACGAAGGAGACGGTATGTCAGTTGGGCGACGGGGCGTGTGGATGGTGGGGATGCTGACAGCGACCGTGCTCCTGGGTACGGCCGGAATGGCGTTGACCTGCGCCGGGGCCACGGCGGCCCTCCTCACCGTTGGCGAAGGGGCCTCCAGCGCAGTCACCGAGCCAACCCTGGAGGTCGCCTCCCTCGCCAGACCCGCCTCGGAACCTGAGGAACAGGCAGGCGAATCCCCGCCGCCGGCGGAGGAACCCAGGCCACCGGCCGAGGGAGCCTCACCCACCGGGGAGCCCACCACCGAATCGCCGGCGAAGCCCGCTGCGGCCGATCCGGACCCGGCGCCACCGCAACGCACCCCCACGACGACTGCCAGCCGCCGCGCTCCTGTTCACACCGGCACCGTGACCATGTACCGACACCGCCCAGCCGCCGGCTCGACCCGCACTGCCCGGCGGGACGTGTCCTACGCCGACCTGCTGACGGAAGAGGAGGAGGCGTTCCCCCACCTCGACACCGATCCGGACGTGGAGGCAGGGGGGTCGGCCGAAGAGCGATCCTCCAACGACGAGATGGCGGAAGCGCTGGACGAGATCCTTGAGGACTTCGACCCTGCCGCGATCCCCAAGTAGCCACCGGGCTGGTGGGACACCTCCGTCCCCCTGCCCTCACGCGGCGCGACATTCTTACCGCATCACCCCGAGGTCAACACCCTGTGAAGCCCGAAATCGCCTTTTCCCCTTGTCAAACTGGCTCACGACGTACCTCCGAGACGGGGAACGGGATCTGGCACGCTCTTCGCACAGGCCGCGGGCGACCTCCCACCCTCTGATTGGAGAAGTCGATATGTCATCTTTGCTCAACCAGTTCTCCAGGGACATCAAGATCGCCGCCGAAATGGTGTTCGCGACCGTCATCGTCGCCGTCGAAGCCAGCGCCCTTTTCGGGGTGATGTACTACGTCACCCACTGACGGGGGCTGTGCTATTGTGGGCAAGACGCGCCAATAGGGGCGCCAGGGCCGTTCCGGCACACCGGGGCCTCTGCTGGGGGATGCTTGCCCACCCGTCACACGGGCATATCCGACAAAGCTGACGACTCGCTGGTCGGAAAAGTTCTGGCGGGGAAGTACCGCATCCGTGACGTACTGGCCCGCGGCGGGATGGGGCGGATCTACCGCGCCGAGCAGATCCCCCTCGGCCGGACGGTGGTGATCAAGGTCCTGTCCCTGCGGTTCGCGGTGGAGGAGGACCCGGGGTTCAAGGACCGGTTCTACCTGGAGGCCGCGGTCCTGGCGAAGCTCAAGCACCAGAACACGGTGACGGTGTTCGACTACGGGATGGCGGACGACGAGACCTTGTACATGGTGATGGAGTACGTCGAGGGGCGTACCCTGGCGCAGGTCCTCCGCACCGAAGGCCCCCTGGCACCCATCCGAGCGCTGAAGTTCGCCTACGAGATCGCGCGTTCCCTGGACGAGGCCCACGCGAACGGCATCATCCACCGCGACCTCAAGCCCTCCAACGTGATGGTGGAGCCCACCGACGAAGGCGAGTCCATCAAGGTCCTCGATTTCGGCATCGTCAAGGTGCTCGAGGACACCGGCATAGACACCATCACCCGCCCCGACCGCATGGTCGGATCGCCCCGGTACATGGCCCCGGAGCAGATCCGCAAGGGAGACATCGACGGCCGCACCGACATCTACGCCGTGGGCGTGATGCTGTACGAGATGATCACCAAGCATCCCCCGTTCAAGGGCAAGACCTCGGTGAAGACGCTGATGGCGCACGTACAGGACCCGGTTCCTCCCATGGCGGAGAAGACCGACCAATCCATCCCACTCCCGGTGGAGCAACTGGTGCTCCGCTGCCTCCAGAAGAAGCCCGAGAACCGCTTCCCCGACACCGCGGCCTTCAAGCGGGCGATCCGTTCGGTGTTGATCGACATCGGGGCCACGCCGATGGACACGCTGGACATCAGCGGCGAGTACTCGGCGCCCACGGAGCCCTTGAGCCCCGACGGCGACTCCACCACCCTCTCCAGGGTGCCGCCCGATATGCGCCGCGCGCCGAGGTGGTGGCCCCGGTGGCTCACGTTCCTGTTCGTGGGGCTGGTGGTGCTGCTCTTCGCGGTCTCCGCGGTGGCCGGGTGGATCACCTTCCGCAGCTACCAGGG
>JAFDJI010000456.1 GCA_019307545.1 Deltaproteobacteria bacterium
GACCCGTCGCATCGCCTCGGCCATGAGGAAGCCCCCGAAGAACAGGGCGATGATCGGGTGGAAGAAGGGGGCGAGGGCTCCGGTGGCGGGACCGGCTCCCGCCACCACGATGACGATCGGTACCAGCAGCGAGGTCACGAACAGCGGGATGGCCTCCGAGACCCAGAGCACGACCACCAACCCGAGGAGTCCCATCAACACCGGGGACTTCACCGGGGGACGTCGGTGGGCGACCAGGGTGCCCGCCTCCTCGTCGACGCGCATCACTGGCACCAACTCCCGGCTTCCGTCGGGCAGCACCAGGACCAGGCGGAGGTCTCCGAGGATCGCCACCTCTCCACCCACGGCGTCCCCGACCTCCACGTGGGCATCGATGGGCGCCTCGACCGGCGCTCCGGCGGGCATCCGCAGCATGACCGGCCGCCCGGCGATCTCGGTCGTCATGGTGATCGGATCGGTGCTCCCCAGGTCGATCGGTGCGGAGAGGACGCTCTCTTCCCCCAGCAGCAACTCCACCCGCCCCGGTCCAGGGGCCCAGGGTGCGGGGGCCAGCCACGAGAGGACGATGGCGAACAGGGCGGCCACCCCGAGGAGGGTCCACCGCACCGGCCGCTGCGTGGGGTCGTAGGGTTCGGCGAGTCGGTCGCTGTGCATCGTTCGAGGCGTCCGATGGTACACTGGCGGCCCTTTTCAGAACGGCCCCCGGGGGGGGTCGGAGCGAGGCGAGATGTCCAACACCGGGATGACGGTGCAGCAGGCGATCGACGAGGCACACCGCTGCATGCTGTGTCACGACGCGCCCTGCAGCGTGGCCTGTCCGGGCGGCACGGATCCAGCGCGGTTCATCCGCCAGATCCGCTTCTACAACTTCAAGGGGGCAGCGCGGACCGTCCTCGGGAACAACCCGCTCGGAGAGGTGTGCGCCTTCGTCTGCCCGACCGAGGAGTCCTGTGTCGGAGCCTGCCTCCGCGCGGGTCTCGACCGGCCCATCGACATCGACGGCCTGCAGGCCTTCGCCGCTGCCTATGGGCGGAGGGTGGGGCTGAAGGCCATGCAGCCTGGTCCCGAGAAGGGGCAGCAGGTGGCGGTGGTGGGCGCGGGTCCGGCGGGCCTGGCGGCGGCCGCCAAGCTGGTCCAGTACGGCTACGCCGTCACCGTGTTCGAAGCCCGTCCCGATCTGGGCGGCATGCTCCGATACGGCGTGCCCCGGGCCCGGCTCCCCATCGCGGTGTTGGAGGCGGACCTCGCAAACATCCGGGACCTCGGGGTGACCTTCCGCCCCAGTGCGCCCATCGAGGGCGAAAACGGCGCGCTCCGCCTCCTCGACGAGGGGTTCGCGGCGGTCTTCGTGGCGCCGGGCCTGTGGAAGCCCTACCGACTCGACCTGCCCGGCATGGACGCCAAGGGGGTGAGCACCGCGATCGAGTTCCTGGCCACCGGCCTTACCGACCCCCACGCGGCGGCGAACCTGGTCCGGGATCGGAACGTCGCGGTGATCGGCGGCGGCTCGGTGGCGATGGACGTCGCCCACACCGCCAAGCTGCTCGGCGCGAACCGCATCTACTCGATCGCGCTCGAGTCGATGACCGAGCTACCCGCCGCGGAGCGGGAGTTCGACAGCGCGCTCGCGGAGGGCGTGATCTTCAAGCCCCAGTGCCAGGTGACCCGGGTGCTCGTCGAGGACGGCGCGGTCTCGGGGGTCGAAGGCGTGGAGACGGAGTGGATCGAGCCCGGCAAGTTGGTGCCATCGAACGCAAGGCCCATCGAGGGGACCTTCTTCCGGCTTCGCGTCGGCGCGGTGATCCTCTCCATCGGCCAGGGCCTGACCCAGGCCGCGGGGATGATGGCGGCCGCGGCCGGGAAGGCGGGCGCGATGGTCAGCGTCGATCCCGAGACCCAGGCCACCAAGGTCGAACGCATCTTCGCCGGCGGCGACTTCTCCCGCGGTGCCGGGACGGTCGTCGATGCCGTCGGGGACGGCAAGAGGGCGGCCGCAGCCATCCACGAGTTCCTCACCAGCAAGGGGGTGTCGGCATGAACGCCACAGCAAGCCTGAAGGTCACCTTCTGCGGTGTCGAGTTTCCCAACCCCTTCTGCCTCTCCTCGTCGCCGGTGGGCAACACCTACGAGATGTGTGCCCGGTCCTTCGACATCGGCTGGGGCGGGGTGGTCTACAAGACCGTCGGTCTCGACTACGAGGTGACGATCACCCACCCCTCGCCGCGGCTGAACGCCATGCACCGGGGGCCGCAGAAGGTGGTGGGTCTCCAGAATGTCGAGCAGATCTCCGACAGGCCCACCGACGCCAACTTCCGCGACCTCGCGAAGCTGAAGCGGGACTACCCCGACCAGGTGGTGATCTCGAGCATCATGGGCCTGACCCACGCCAACGACTGGGTCGAGCTGGCGAAGCGGTCCCAGGATGCTGGCGCCGACCTGATCGAGTGCAACTTCTCCTGCCCCCAGATGACCGTGGAGGGGACGGGGCACAAGGTTGGGCAGGACGCCGCGATCATCGAGAAGCTCACCTCGCTCACCAAGGGCGCATGCACCATTCCGGTCATCGCCAAGATGACGCCGAACGTGGCCGACATGCTTCCCATGGCCCTCGCCGCCCAGGCGGGAGGTGCGGATGCGGTTTCGGCCATCAACACCGTGAAGGCCATGAGCGCAGTGGACCTGGACAGCCTGGTCCCCTTGCCCAACGTCGGGGGGCGCTCCTCGTCGAGCGGCTACTCCGGGCAGGCGGTCAAGCCGATCGCGCTGCGGTTCATCTCGGACATGGCGCGCGACGAGCGGCTGAAGATCCCGATCTCCGGGATGGGCGGCATCTACACCTGGATCGACTGCGCGGAGTTCATGCTCCTGGGGTCGACCACCATCCAGGTGACCACCGCCATTCTCCAGCACGGCTACCGCATCGTCGAAGACATGAGCGAGGGTCTGCTCGACTACCTGAACGACCACAACCTCACCTCGCCCCACGACATCATCGGCAAGGCCATCCCGAACGTCACCGACCCGGATG
Source organism: Deltaproteobacteria bacterium (assembly GCA_019307545.1). GTDB lineage: Bacteria > Myxococcota_A > UBA796 > UBA796 > JAFDJI01. The sequence goes on from JAFDJI010000456.1 coordinate 3,029, forward strand.
GCTTGAGCCACGAGCACCAGGTGGTCTCGGAGGTCGATCCCGAGCTCTGTGTCGGGTGCGGGCAGTGCTACCTGACCTGCCGCGACGGCGCCGCCCAGGCGATCTCCATGACCGCCGACCGCAAGGCGGTGGTGGACCAGGACGAGTGCTTCGGCTGCCTCATGTGCAGGCACATCTGCCCGGTCGAGGGCGCCATCTCCTACAAGACCGTTCCGCACCACGGCCCACCGGGCTGCTAACGGGGGCGGGGAGGGGCCTTGCGGCTCAAAGCCACCATCCGCGGCAAGACCTACGGGTTCGACTCGTACAAGGAGGTCCTCGCCAAGGCGAACCCGCCCAAGTCGGGTGACGACCTTGCGGGGGTCTCGGCGCGCAATCCGGTGGAGCGGGTGGCGGCACGGGCGGTGTTGAGCGAGGTGACCCTGGCCGATCTCCGCGCGAATCCCGTGGTCCCCCGGGAGGAGGACGAGCTTTCCCGGATGGTCGACCGGTCCCTGGACGACCAGGCCTACCGCGCGGTGAAGGACCTGACCGTAGGGCAGTTCCGGGAGTGGCTCCTGGAGCCGGGGACGACCGGTACCCGCATTCGCTCCGTCTCTCCGGGGCTCACGCCGGAGATGGCCGCGGCGGTGTGCAAGCTGATGTCCAACCTGGACCTCATGGTGGCCGGTCGGAAGTGCGAGGTGGTGGTCCGCGCCAACAACACCCTCGGCCTTCCCGGGCGGATGAGCTCTCGGGTCAAGCCCAACCACCCGACCGACGACGTCGAGGGCATCCTCTTCTCGGCACGCGAGGGTCTTTCCTATGGGTGCGGTGACGCGGTCATCGGGGTGAACCCGGCCACCGACAGCGCGGAGTCGACCGCCGAGATCCACCAGGCCCTCTTCGATCTGACCCGCCGCAACCGGATCCCGACCCAGAACTGCGTGCTCTCCCACGTCACGGTCCAGATGAAGGCGCTCTCCGAGATGCGCTGCCCGATGGACCTCATGTTCCAGTCCCTGGCTGGCAGCGAGAAGGCCAACAAGGCCTTCGGGATCTCGATCGCGCTCATGGACGAGGGCTGGGAGATGATGAAGGAGCGGGGCACCACCAAGGGCCCGAACCG
>JAFDJI010000457.1 GCA_019307545.1 Deltaproteobacteria bacterium
CTTCTCGAACCGGGTGAGGAGCCCACGCGCCCGCTCCACCACGTGCTCGGGGAGCCCGGCGAGGCGGGCGCACTGGATGCCGTAGGAGCGGCTGGACCCTCCCTCCTTCAGGCGGCGCAGAAACACGATGCGCTCGCCCCACTCGCTCACCGCGATCGACTGGTTCACCACCGCGGGGCGGGCGTCCGCCAGCTCGCAAAGCTCGTGGTAGTGGGTGGCGAACAACGCCCGGCAGCGAACCCGGTCGGCGAGATCCTCGGCCACCGCCCAGGCGATGGAGAGCCCGTCGTAGGTCGAGGTGCCCCGGCCGATCTCGTCCAGCAGCACCAGGGACCGCCCGGTGGCTTGGTGAAGGATGGAGGCGGTCTCCGACATCTCCATCATGAAGGTGGATTGGCCGCGGGCGAGGTCGTCGGTGGCGCCCACCCGGGTGAAGATGCGGTCGCACAGGCCGATGCGCGCGGCCTCGGCGGGGACGAAGGACCCGATCTGCGCCAAGAGGACGATCTGCGCCACCTGGCGCATCACCGTGGACTTCCCCGCCATGTTGGGGCCGGTGAGGATGATCAGCTGCCGCTCCTCGGTGTCGAGCGAGGTGTCGTTGGGGACGAAGCGCTCCTCGTCCATGAGCGCCTCCACCACCGGGTGGCGGCCCCCGCGGATGTGGATGGCCGTTCCCTCGTCGACCTCGGGGCGGGTCCAACGTTCCCGCACCGCCACCTCGGCCAGGTTTGACAAGGCGTCCAAGGCGGCGAGCTGCCGTGCCAGGGCGAGCAGGCGTGGCGAGGTCACCGCCACCCGCTCCCTCAGCTCGACGAAGAGCTGGTACTCCAGCTCCTTGCGGCGCTCGTCGGCCCCCAGGACTTTCTCTTCGAGCTCCTTGAGCTCGGGGGTGATGTAGCGTTCGGCGTTGGTGAGGGTCTGCTTGCGCAGGAACCGTTCGGGAACCTTGTGCAGGTGCGCGCGGGTGATCTCGATGTAGTAGCCGAACACCCGGTTGCGTCGGATCTTCAGGGAGGGGATGCCCGTTTGCTCGCGCTCCTTCCCCTCCATGAGAGTCATGACGCCCATCCCCTCCAGGGAGAGCGCCACCAGCTCGTCCAGCTCCGGATGGCAGCCCCGGTTGATCAGCCCCCCCTCGGTGAGCGTCTGCGGCGGATCGGGCACCAGCCACCGCTCCAGCTCCGCGAGGAGATCCGGGCACGGATCCTCGGGGATGCGGTGGGCAAGGGCCGGCAACCCCTCCAGGGAGGCGGCTACCTCGGGCACGGCGTCCAGGGTGCGGCGGAGGGCGGCCAGATCGCGGGCGTTGGCAGTCCCCTGGGTGACCCGGGCCCCGATGCGCTCGATGTCCGCCACCGCCTTCAGGGCGCGGCGAAGGGCGTCGCGACGTTCCGGCTCCTCCACCAGGGTGGCCACCGCGGACAGGCGCCGCTCGATGCGAGGCACCTCCAACAGGGGAAAGGCCAACCACTCCCGCAACAGCCGTCCCCCCATGGCGGTCGCGGTGCGGTCGAGCAACCCGAGCAGGCTCCCGCGACGGCGCCCCCCGAGCAGGGTGCGGGTGATCTCCAGGTTCCGGCGGGTGGTGTCGTCGAGCACCATGTACCCGGAGACCTGGTAGGGGTGCAGCCGGTGCACGTTGCGCAGCGCGCCCCCCGAGGTGTCCCGGGCGTAGCGCACCAGGGCCCCCGCCGCGCGAACCATGGGGTCGTCCGGCACCACCCCGAAGCCAGCCAGATCGCCCACGCCCAGGGTCTCGCACAGCACTCGGACCGCTTCGGTGGCCTGCCAGGCCTCGGGCTCCACTTCGCTGATCACCGCCTCGTGGCGGGACAGCGCTTCGCGGGCCTCCGCGTCACCAGCCAGCTCCGGCGCCAGCAGGGCCTCCCGCGGCTCCATCCGGTGCACCTCCCCCAGCGCCGTCTCCAACGCATCCAGGGTGGTACCCCGCAAGTCGCCGGTGGAGAGGTCGAGACAGGCCAGACCGTACCGCCCCTGGTCGCGGCACAGGGCGACGAGCCAGTTGGGGGCTTTGGCCTCGAGTGCGGCGGTATCGAGGACCACCCCGGGGGTGACGACCCGCACCACCTCCCGCCGGACCAGACCTTTGGCCAGGGCCGGGTCCTCCACCTGCTCGGCGATGGCCACTCGGTAGCCGTTCTCGACCAGGCGCTGGATGTAGCTCCCGGCGGCATGGTGGGGAATCCCGGCCATGGGGATGGGATTGGGGTCGTTCTTGTTGCGGGAGGTCAGGGTGAGGTCCAGCTCTCGCGCAGCGGCCTCCGCGTCCTCGAAGAACATCTCGTAGAAGTCGCCCATGCGGAAGAACAGGATCGCGTTCGGGTGGGTGGCCTTCAGCGCGTGGTACTGCTCGAACATGGGCGTGGTCACGGCGCCCTCCGCACCAGGCGCGCCGCTTGGAACGCGTCCTCGTCTCCCCGGGGCGGCGCGGTGGACAGGGTGCGGTCCAGCGCGAACTCGGGGTGGTTTTCGAGGAACCACGTGACCACCTGGGGACCCTCCTCCGGCTCCGGGCTGCAGACCGCATACACGAGCTGCCCACCCGGCGCCACGTGGGCGGCGGCGTTGGCGAGGATGATCCGCTGCCGCTCGGGTGCCTGGATGACGTCTACCAGCTGCCGGCGCCAACGGATGTCCGGGTGGCGCCGGAGTAGTCCCAACGCGGTACAGGGCGCGTCCACCAGCACAGCGTCCCACCTCCCCTCGGGGAGCGATCCGCCGAGCCAGTCGTGCACCCCGAGATCCGCCTGCAGGGAAAGCCTGTCCAGGCTCTCCCGCATCATGTCCAGGCGGCGCGGATCCTGGTCCACTGCGGTGATCTGTGCCCCCCGGGAAGCGAGGCGGAAGGACTTCCCACCCGGCGCGGCGCAGGCGTCGAGCACCCGGGTCCCCTCCCCCACCTCCACCAGGTCGGCGACCGCCACCGAGGCGGCGTCCTGGATCCAGAACAGACCTTCCGCAAAGCCAGGAAGGTCGGTGACCGTACCTCGGTGCTCCTCCACCTGCAGCACATCGGGCAGCGAGACATCGCCGATCGACACGGATCCCACCGCGAGGCCCGCCTCCCGCCACTGACCCGCCAGGGCCTCCGGGTCGTCCCGGACCACCGCGAACAGCTTCGCAGGGACGTTGTTGCGGTCACACCACCGCTGCGTGGCCTCCGGACCGTACCGCTCGTCCCACCGGGCCACCAGCCATGGGGGATGGTCGAGTGCATCCGCCCGGGAGAGCTGTCGAGGCTCCTCCACCCGGCGCAGCACCGCGTTGACCAGTCCCGAGGCCCGGCCCACCCCCAACGCCCGCGCCACCTCCACCGCCTGGTGTACCGCGGCATAACGCTGGGTCCGCGCGAACAGGATCTCGAACGCGCCCACCCGCAGAGTGGCGCGCACCTCCGAATCCAGTCGGGTCAGAGGTTGCCGAAGCGCCGGCCGCAACGACGCGTCCACATGGGGTCGCCGCCGCAGCACCCCGAGCGTCAGGTACCAGGCCAGCGCCCGGTCGTCTCCGCGGACCGCCGCCTGCTCCGCGAGGACGTCCTCCACGTGCAGGCCTCGCTCCACTCCCAGCAGCGCGCGAGCCGCGGCGACGCGACCCCGGTTCGCGCCCATCAGGCCCTCCGGATCACTTCCACTCGTCGCTGACGTCACCACCCAGAGAGGCCTGGCGCTCCAGGCTCCGCACCTGCCGTCCCAGTCTCAGCATGCGTGGCACGAACAGCACCACACCGACCAGCAAGCCGATCCCGAGCGCTATGCCGAGCAGGACCGTGATGGAGATTGGCTCGCCGAGCTGCCACGCCGCGAACCCCAGGTCCAGGGAGAGCTGGGTCGTGCGAGCGCCGTTTTGGACCGCGAACAGGGAGACCAGGCCCAACACGATCAGGGCGAGCACCAACACGATGATCAACCGCCACCTCATGGATCCTCCCTAGCGCCGCGGTGCGACTCTACCGCAGCGGAGCCCGACCACCCAAGCGGAGCCCTCGGATCCCGAGGGTGTGGCTCACGCTTCGGCGGACTCGGTGGACTTGGAATCGGATTCGACCTCGGATTCGATCTCGGGCTCGGACGCGACCTCGGGCTCGGACGCGACCTCGGGCTCGGA
>JAFDJI010000458.1 GCA_019307545.1 Deltaproteobacteria bacterium
GAGGAACCAGGAACCGGGCTGCAGCGCGTACTCGGTGCGCAGGTCGAGCCCCGCGTCCGGGATGAGGTCGGGGACCTCCAGCAGCCCGGTGAACACGGCCATGGGGGTTTCGGGCCCCACCGCCACCACCTGGGCGCGGTCCGAGAACACCCCGCTGTCCATGACGGCCACCCGCTCCGGCTCCATCAGCCGCCCGAGCCCGAACATCGTGCCCCACTCGTCGATGGAGTCCCGACCCAGCTGCCCTTCGGGCCGTACGATGTCCGCATCGATGACTGTCCCGCCTTGGGAGACGTAGTAGCTGCCGCGGCGTGCCGACTGGATCACGAACTGGACGCGGTCGTTGTAGATCTTGATGTCGCCGACCCGTCCCTCGGCGGAGATCCCACCGAACAACGCTTCCTCGTCCGTCACGACCCCCGCACGCACCTCGTCGGGCCCGAGACGCTCGGTCAGATCAAGGCTCGAAATGGTCTCGGGGGTGCACCCCACGACGACCAGTGCGACCAGCACACCCGTACCGTGACGCATGTGCGTCCTCCATAGGGAAAGCGGCCCAGCCTAGACTGAGAGCAACGCCGATCGCACGCCCCATGTGAGCCATGCCTCGAGTCAGAGGCCGAGTGCGGCCAGCCGACGTGCCTCCGACAGGTAGAACGCGCGGTGATCGAACACCGGATTGACGGCGTCCACTACCTGGCCCACCGAGTCCATGTGGTCGGCCGGAATCTCCCCCATGTACGCGCCCCACTGGGCCGACGACACCGGGACCATCCCGTCGTTGTCCCCCGCGGCGATGGAAAGGAGGGTGAAGGTGGCGCCCAGGTAGACCGCCACTACCTCCCCCCCGGTCTGCCGTTGGCAGTACAGGTCGAGCACGCCGCAGCTCCGCCCGGCCCAGGAGGCGTAGTACACCCCCGGCACGTCCGGTGTCGTCGCGTTGAAGTCCGCCATGGCCTCGGTGGTCAGGGACGCCAGCGCCCCCACCGCGTCCTGTGGGGGCAGGCCAAGCAGCGCCGCCAGGCCGTCCACCGCGGCATCCACCAGTTCCTGACCAAAGGGGGTGACATCGACCAAGCCACTGGCCACGTCCGCCACCGCGCTACCCCGATGCGGCGCAGCCACGGTGATCACCGCCGCCACCTCGTCGCCGTAAGCGAGACGGCTGGTCAGGTACCGGGCATCGGTTCCGCCCTGCGAATGACCGATGAGATCGAAGCGCCGGCCCACGCCGTCGTCCACCAGCGTGTCCAGATGGTCGCTCCACTGTGCGCACCGCTGCTCGGTGGAGGCGAAGGGGTCGACCGCAGGCGTGACCACCAGGTATCCGCGCTCCTGCAAATGCTCCCGCACCCCGTAGAAGTACTGGAACAAGCTCACGTAGTCAGCAGGCGCAGCGCCGTGGACCAGCACGAGGGGGTAGCGGGTGAACTCCAGGTCGCACCCCTGCACACACTGCACCCCCACCGCATAGGCGTGGCCGGGCTCGTCCAGGTCGACCGGCTCCAGGTGTACGAAGAACTCCCCGGACTGCACCAGGTCCACGGGGACCGACTCCCCCGGTTCGAGCACCGCCGGTGAATGTAGGTCCTGACCGAGCAGATCGAGCACCCGGACCCGAGCCGCGGACTGGCCGCTCCAATCCGGCAGGCGGACCGACACGCGGGAACCCCCGGCCCCCGCGCTCGCGTGAACCGCCACCTCGCACTGCCCCCGCCACCCCTGCACCGCGTCCCCCTGGCGCACGAAAGTGCCCTCCGCGGCCAAGGTCAGGGCCCCGCAGCGTTGCGACGCCGCGGTGTCAGCTGCCTCGTCCTCCGGATCGGAAAACACCTGGTTCGACACCTCGAAGGTGCAGGAAACGAGCGGCAGAAGGAAGAGCAGACGGTGCATGGCGCCGCTTTCTACCACAGGCTGTCGGAGCGGGGACGCCTACGGATACGTTGGAAGCTCGTCTCCGTTGACGAAGGCCACGATGTCCGTGTGCAGATCCGTCTGGAAGCTCTCCATGGTGTCTGGACCCCGGGTGGCTGCCTTGAGATGCTGGGCGATCTCGAGCTTGGTGACGTCGTCCTCCACGGATCGAACCACCATGGAACCCTCCAGGATGTCGATTACCGAGGCGCCAAAGGTCTTCTGCCACCGAACCGCCAGGATTTCCGGCGCGTCTGTCCCCTCTACGACCACGGCATGGCGCCAGGTGATGTCGTACTCGACGGTGATGAGGTCATGCACCAGGTGGTGGACCAGCATGGTGTAGTCGTAGCCCTCCTCCACGTCGTAGAGCGCCGACCACTCCGCCACCTCCCGGCGGTCCACCACCACGTCGGGGTCTTTCAAGGCCTCCCAGGTGTCCGCGGCGGAGGCCAGGACGTAGGCGCAAGCGTGGGTCCAGTCGAACTCGTCGCCCCTGCCGGATACCAGCTCGATCTCCTCGGGAAAGGAGTGGGCCCCGGAACCTTCGGGGCAGGTGGCCCTGTTCTCCTCCAGGGGTTCCATGCCTTCCGGGAACGGGGTCTCCACGTTGCGGCAACCGAGTGCCAACAGCAGGAGCAACACCCGTACTCCCCGCGCGCGACCGACCTTCGAAGTGGTGCCACCCGTAGTGAAAAGACCCTCCTGAGAGCCTGTGTTCATCGAGATTGTAGAATAGTCGAAATCCATGTTGCGAACCGCATGGGATCTCTGTATTGCCAGATCATGATCCTGCTCGCCCTGCTCCTACAGTGCGCCGCTCGACGACCCGGTCCAATGCGCCGAGCTGTCTCCGGACGTCCACTCCGTCACCCGAGTCGATCGCCGCGACGGATGCGACGAACTCGTCACCAAGACCCGCGGCCTGTTTCGCCCACTGCGCTACCGTTCCCGACGGTGCCGCACTGCCGATGGCTACCGGGATCAACTGGTGGAGAGCGAGGACTTCTCGGCCTACGAGACCACCTGGGCGCTCAAGGACGTGGACGGAGGCACCGAGATCACGGTCCGCGTCCACACCGAGGTGAACCTGCCGGTCCCCAAGTCGGTGGTGGAGAAGCGCTCAAAGAAGAGCATCGGCGAGATGCTCGAGGCGCTCGCAGAGAAGATCCTGCGCTAGCAGCCTACGCCGTTTGTGGGCCGCTTTCCCCCGCCTCGTCGACTCGGCGGCACAGCAGATCGTGGAACCGCTCCGGCTCCCACGCATCGGGGCGCCCGCTGGAGAACCCGGTGAACACATCCCGCAGCAGAGGCGCCTCCAGGTCGTAGCGACGCACGATCACGTCGCTGGGCGGAGGCGCTTCGGCCCAGGAGCCAGCGAGCTCTACTGCCAGATCACGGTTCTCGGCAAGGGTGTGGGCATTCTGGAGCACCAATCCCCCCTGACACTCGAGGCGCGACCGCACCTTCTGCTGGTAGTGGCCCATCCCCTTCAGGGCCCGGTGCGCCCCGAACACCATCAAAATGGTGCGGTCCGTCCACGGGGCGACCCGCACCCGAGCGACTCCGTGGTCGTCGCCGTCCTGTGCCCTGTGCAGACCCTCCTCCAACCGGAGCATCCCGTGCGCGTAACGACCCTTGACCGCCACCATCGCGGGCTCGTCGTCGGCACGCGGCACCCGAAGCCACTGGACCTCCATCCGACGCGCGATGGCCCACTTGGTGTACACGTCCACCAGAAGGTCACGGGCGAGACGACCCGTGAGCCCGAGTGGCGCGATCTCCACCAGCGAGTCCCACACCCCCTCGTCGCCCATGTGGACCAACTCGCGAAAGGCCCATTCCGTCGACCGCTCCAGCGCGACCATCCGTCTCGCGGCGCGATCCAGCTCCCGCCGGGTCTGCACCGCGGCGACTTCCTCGCCGAGGTCGTCCACTCGTTCTCGGAGCCGATCGAGCCGATCCAGGGTCACGGTGGCCCGGTCCAGGTCACGCAGCGCACGCGCCGCATGCTCGGCGTGTTGCCAGAAGCCATGTTCGGCCCGCAGCTCCAAGAGGCGTGCACGCTCCTCGATCAGGAACTCCTCATCCACACGAGAGGCGATCTCCTCCAAACGGTCCCGGAGTTGCTGCACCCCCGGTCCCAGGTCGGAGACCGACAGCTTCCGCCCCTCCAAACGCACCGGCTCGCGCTCCCGCCGCGCAGCACGGCTCTCGGGGGTGTCCACCATCCGGATCCGCATGCTGCCCAGGTGTGCGGTCACCCGGATGATCTGCCCGGGATCCACTTCCCGCTCCATGAGGTGGAGCGCGAGGGGGAGGACGATCTGCCTCTGGATCTCCCGCTTGAGGGCGCGCGCACCATATCGACGGTCCACGCCCCGCTGAATGACGAGGTCGAGGGCCCCGTCGTCCACCTCGACCACCAGGTTGCGCCCGGTGATGCCCTCCCGCTGGAAGATGCGGCGCAGCTCATGCCGGGCCACGGCGCGCACCTGGTCGGTGGAAAGCTCGTGAAACACCACGATGTGTTGGAAGCGGTTGAGGAACTCCGGGCGGAAGTGCTCCTGGAGCGCCATTCGCTGCCGCTCGGGCCAGTCCGATTTCCCAGCGCCGAACCCCACCGCGTCAGACTCCGGCGTGCCGGCATTGGAGGTGGCGATGACCAGGGTGCTTCGAAAGTCCACCGTCCGCCCATCGGGGGTGGTGACGCGGCCCTCGTCCAGGAGCGGTAGCAGCACGTCCCACACGTTGGGATGGGCCTTCTCCAACTCGTCGAAGAGCACGACCTGGAAGGGCTGCGCGAGGACCGGATCGACCAGCCGTGCCGGTTGATCGGGCCTTCCCGGCGTGCCCAGAAGCCGCTCGAAGGCGTGGTAGTCCTTGAACTCGGACAGGTCGAAGCTCAACAGCCGCTGCGCGCTTCCGAAGAGGAACCTTGCCACCGCGCGCGCCACCTCGGTCTTCCCTACCCCGGTCGGCCCGACGAAGAGGAAGGTGCCGAGAGGGCGGTTGGGGTCGTGCAGACCGGCCTTGAACAGGGCGATGGTCTCCACCACCGCCTCGACGGCCTCGTGTTGCCCGACGATTTGCTCCTCGAACCACTGGCGAATCTCCGCCGCCCGCTTGGTGGAGGTGCTGGAGACGATGAACAGGGGCAGCCCGGAGTAGATGGAGAGCACCTTCTCCACGAAGGCCGGGGTGACGGGCTCCGGCTCGCCAATCTCCTTCTTCTGTCGATGGTAATCGGCCACTCGGCCGAGCAGGGTGATCGCCGGGGCGGGCTGGGGCCGCTTGGGGAGGAACCGGCTTGTGAGCTGCACCAGGGCATGACGAGTGGAACCATCCACCTCCAGCCCCAGCCGTGTGGCCGCTCGCACCAGCACACCGTCCACCTTCTGGCTGTCCAGCGGCGCCACGGCGACCTTTTGGAAGCGGTCCACGAATTGCGGAACCTGGTCCATCCGCCGGAGGTGTTCGGAGCTTGCCTCGCCCAGGAGCACCAACTCCCCGGAATCCAGGAAAGGCACCAGCGCATCGAGCATATTGGTCTTGCCCTGGGCGGTGACCCCGGCCCACGGCAGGTGCCAAACGTCCGAAAAGTACAGGATCACCTTCTGCTCTGCCGCCTTCCGCGCGACCTGGGTGACCTTGGACTGCCACTCGCCCAGGTAGCGCGTCCCGGCGAGGATCGCGGTCGTAGAAAGCTGAACGAGCCCGCCCGACTCCCTCTCCGCGAAGACGCGGGCCACCGCATTGACGATGGCGGTCTTCCCCACGCCACCCGGACCCACGAGGACCACCGAGCGCCCGCCATCCAGCGCCTCGACGACCTGGCGCACCTCCTCCTGGCGGTACTCCGCCGCATTGAGACGCCCCTCGCGCGCAGCGGCGACGAGGTCACGCCCGTCCTGGAGCAGTGCACCCTCGTAGGTGTCGTCCATCAACTGGATCGCTCCCCGTGGGGAGGGAGTGAACCACAATCGCGCGACGCGTAGTACTCTCCAACCGCAGTGCCGCCAACGTACAGCCCGCCCATACGCCGCGTGGACGAGGGAGGCGCGGTCCTCGTCTGGGGGCCGGTGATCGCCTGGATGGTCATGTGGAGCGCGCTTTTGGCCTGGCACGTGGACGACGCCGGCATCACCTACGCCTACGCCAACAACGCGGCCGAGGGTCTGGGGTTCCGGGCGCACGCCGCCGCAGCACCGGTGGAGGGGTTCTCCAACCCCGCGTGGACCCTGGTCCTCACCGGGGCATCGCTGCTCGGAGTGAAGGTGCACGTCGCCAGCAAGGTGCTCCAGTGCCTGCTGGGCGTGGGCACCCTGGTCTTGCTACACCGCGTCGTGTTGCGGGTCGGCGGTGAGCGATCCGAGGCAACAGGCGCCGCCGCGGTGACCGCGATCACGGCTCCCTTTGCGTTGTGGACCGCTGGCGGGCTGGAGACCGCCCTGCTCTCCTTCTGCCTGGTGGCCTTCTTCTACGGCGCCGTGTCCGACACGCGGGGCCTGAGGGCAGGTTTCGCAGCCGGGGCAACGGCGCTGGCCCGTCCAGAGGGTCCCCTCCTCGTTGCGGCGCTGTTTCTCGGGGCGCAGTTGCTCGTACCCAACCCGACGTGGCGCCGACGGCGCATCGTGGCCGGGGGGATAGCACTGGTCTCCTGGCTCCTGTGGGCAGGGTTCCGGATGGCCATCTTCGGGTCGTGGCTCCCAAACGCGTGGTGGGCCAAGCTGCACGCTCCCATGGCCCACCGGGTGCT
>JAFDJI010000459.1 GCA_019307545.1 Deltaproteobacteria bacterium
TGTCGAGCGCCTCCAGCCGCGCCACCAACTGGCGCGCCCCATAGACCAGGTTGTACTGGTCCTTGCTGCCACAGTCGATGTACACCCCCGAGAGTCGGCGGAGGTTCTCCTGGCAGGTCGGGTCCTCGACCAGGACCACCGGGTCGTGGGCCAACCAACGTGCCCAGGCGACCTCGTCCAGCGCGCCGGTGTGCAGGTCCACTGGGAGACGAATGCCCTTGGGCGCGGCTGGATCCGGGTCGTAGGTGGCCCCCATCGCCAGGATCATGAGCCCGTGCATCTCGTCGCTTGAGATCTTTTCGGCCTCGTCCAGGTGGGCGAGGAAGCCCGCGACGCCGTCGTGCTTGGCGAGCAGCTTCAGGGCCCGGGGGAAGTCCGGGCGGTAGACCAGGTCGAAAGCCATGTCGCCGGAATGACACGCGACCGCGCCCCAGTGCTCGGCGTAGCGGAGGCCGTGCACGATCGCGCCGTACGCGCCGCTGGACTTGCCGAACACCGCCCGGTTGCCCCGACCCGGCCGGGCACGAAACGCCGTCTCGATGTGCGGGAGCATCTCCAAGACCAGGAAATCGGCCCATCGGCCCATGGCGAGAGAGTTGACGTACTGGTTGCCGCCCAGGGAGGTGAAGCAGTCCGGGAACACCGCGATCACCGGCCCCATGCGTCCATCTGCCACCAGGCGGTCCAGGCGTTGGGGGAGGGTCTCCTGGAAGGCCTTGAAGCCCAGGTGGGAGAACCCGCTGCCGGTGAAGCCGACCAAATCCACGAACACCGGGTAGTGCTCGCTCGAGGCGTCGTAGCCCTCGGGCAGGTACACCGCCACGCGGCGGCAGGCGGGGTCGCCGAGGAGGTTGTCCGCCAGCGCCCGGGAGGTGATCTCGATCTCCACCAGGCGGCCGGCGGGGGGACGGAAGCTGTGGGTGGGCACGAGGACGCTCCAGAGATCAGGCCTGGGTGATCAAGTACTCGAATGCGTTTAGCGCCCCCCGCGCCCCATCGCCCGTGGTAATGACGCCCACGCGCACGAATTGGTTGCGACCCGGGAACCGGTCGCAGGGCCGTTCGGAATCGAGAGACCGGCTATTCCGGCGCGGCCTCGTCACCCTCGGCGGTCGCTGGGGGCGTCTTCATCTGCGCGATCAAGACGATGGGGTCACCGTAGGTCTCGCCGCCGACGATCTTGCCGTCCTTGAACTGGAACACGCTGGTGTGGGGCACCGTGACCTGGCGGCCATCCCCTTGTAGCGCGCCGACCTTCCCGGTGGCCTTGCCGGTGTAGCTGCCCCAGACGACGACGTAGTCGCCCAACGCAATCATCATGTTGTCGTACTTGGTCTCGGTCACGGGCGCGTTGGCGAGGGCCTCCTTCACCGCGGCCGAACCCTCGATGGCCAGGCCCCAATCGTGGCGCCAGTGCGTCCCGGTCTCGGCGACGTTGGCGTCGAAAGCGTCCCAGGTGCCCGCCTCCAGGCCGGCGTAGATGGCCTTGAGCACCTCGAGCCTGGCGGCATCGCCCTCGGCCTTGACCACCTCGACCTCGGTCGGCAGCGTGGGCACCGCGAACTCGCCCTCGATGGCCCCGATCTGCGTCATGTTGGCGAAGGTGTTGTTGATCAGCATGACCTTCACGGTCTTGTTGTCCTTCACCATGCCCATGTGGAGGAAGTCGTTGCCGATCTTGTTGTGGGTCGCCGCGACGCCCTGGAACTCCCCTTCGTGGGTCCCGCTGGACACCCCCTGGGTGATCCACATGTCGTCGGTCACGAAGATGCGCTTGGCCTTCACCGTGGTGGGCAAGACCGCGTTCTGCTGTTTGTACAACTCGACGACCGCCGCGCGGCCCTTGATGGGCTCGGGCAGGCCCACGATGGTGTACTCCACATCGTCGGTGAACGTGGCGAACGCTTTCTCCATGTCCCCGGCGTTGAAGGCCTCGGTTGCGGCCTGGTACTCGGCCGCCCAGTCGACGGCCGCCTCTTCGGTGGCCGCCTCTTCGGTGACGGCCTCCTCCACGCCCTCGGTGGGCGCTTCGGTAGTGGCTACGGGGGTGGTCGGTTCGCCACACCCCAGGGCAGCCGCACATGTCAGCGCGGCCCAAAATGACATTCTACGCATTACGCCCCCTTGTTGGCTGGTCTGCGTGATCGTGCTTCTACCACGTTTGCACCGATGGAATCCTGCGGTGGTCTCTCGACCCGTGCCCACGGGGGATGGAGCGCGATCCCGTTCGCGGCCCCAACGCGCTCCTCTTGGAGCGGGTCGCCGAGAACGCCCTGCGGTAGAGTCAGACTGCGAGGGAGGGGCTCGATGGCAACACTGGATGCGCTTCCAAGCTGGATCCAGCAGCGGTACGAGATCACCGATCACCTGGGCCACGGCAAATGGACCGAGGTCTTTCTCGCCCACGACCGCGTGCGCAGGGACCCATTCGCCATCAAGATCCTGCTGGAAGCGTACCGCGATGTGCCGCGCATCCGCTCTCGGTTCCTCACCGAGGCGAAGGCCATGTCGCGGTTGATCCATCCCAACATCATCCGGATCTTCGACGTGGGCGGGGCGCTGGGGGAGGACCCCGCCATCGTCATGGAGTACGCGTCGGGAGGCGATCTGCGCTCCTACGTGCGCCAGAACGGCGTCCTCACCCCCCATCAGGCCGCGCAGATGACTTCCCACGTCCTGGCGGGGCTGGCCGAAGCCCATGCCGCCGGGGTGGTCCATCGCGGCATCTCCCCAGACAGCGTTCTGCTCGACGAGCACGGCATCCCCAAGATCTCGGACTTCGGCGTCGCCCGACTGGAGCAGAACCCACATGCACTGATGACGATCAGCTCGGAGTCGCTCGGCGACTATTTCTACGCCGCGCCAGAGCAGCTTCGAAATGCGCGGGACGCGACCGTGCGTTCCGACATCTATGCGGTGGGCGCCACCCTGCTCTATGCGCTCAGGGGCAAGGACCCGAAGGAACTCGCGCTCAGCGCCTTCATGGAGGACTTCTGGGAGTCGGTGGTCCCGGCCCTCCGCCCCTGGCTGGCGAAGTCCGCCGCCTACGAACCCGAAGGCCGGTACGAGACCGTGGCCCAGATGAGCGCCGATCTGGACGACCTGCTCCGCCATTGGCGCGACCCGAAGGGTGATCCGTGATCTGTGCCGCCTGCGGGGAGCTCACACCCCAGGCACCGTGCACCACATGCGGCGATGCGCCACTCCTCGACCAACGGTACTGCTTGGAGGAGGTGCTCGGCCAGGGGCCACAGGGCACCACCTACCGCGCCACCTCGATGGCGGACGGCTCCGCGGTGGTCGTGAAGGAGTTGCGGGTTCAAGCGCACCTGGCTGACAAGCGACGCGAGCTGTTCGTTCGCGAGGCACACGTCCTCCGCCAACTCGACCACCCCGCCATTCCCCGGTACATCGACGACTTCGAGGTGCGCTCCGGACGGTGGCGAACCCTGTGTCTGGTCCAGGCGTTCATCGAGGGTGCGTCCCTCGCGTCCATCGCCCTCGACCACCGGTACGAGCAGGATGAGGTGCTGGAGATCACGGCGGCACTGCTCGACATCCTGACCTACCTCCACGAGCTGTCACCACCGGTGGTCCACCGCGACATCAAGCCCTCCAATGTCATCCGGCGCAGCGATGGCGGTCTGTCCCTGGTGGACTTCGGGGCGGTGCGCGACGCGCTGAAGGACCCCGACCTGGGCGGAAGCACCGTCGCGGGGACCTTCGGGTACATGGCCCCAGAGCAGTTCGCCGGTGACGCCTCGCCCCGCACCGACCTGTACGGCGTCGGCGCGCTCGCGGTGGCCCTCCTCACCCGGCGCGAGCCGCACACCCTCCTGGACCTCCGCAACCGCATGGACTGGGAGGTACACGCAACGCCCCACCCCGCGCTGGCCGTGGTGCTCCACCGGCTGTTGGCGCCCGACCCGGAGGCACGGCCCGAGTCGGCGCGATTGGCCCAGTCCGAGGTGAAGTGGGCACGAGAGGAGATGCGCGCCAACCCCGAGATCGCAGCGCTGGCACGCAGACAGCCCCAAGAGTTGGTCCCGTCCACCCCCCTGGTGGTGGGAGGGGCGCTCCTCCTGATCCTCGCCGCCATCGCCGCGTTGCTGATGCAGAGCCTCC
>JAFDJI010000460.1 GCA_019307545.1 Deltaproteobacteria bacterium
GCCTGGCCGAGGACGCCGGTGCGGATCTCCGCCCCGGGGTGGCGGTACACCGGTTCGATGGCGCCGGCCTCGAGACCAGCAACGGCCGGATCGAGGCGGACGTGTTCGTGGATGCTTCGGGTCTCAACGGTGCCCGACTGCTCGACCAGCCCCGGGTCCCAGCCGTCGACCTGTGCGTCGCCACCCAGCAGGTACGGCACCTCCTGGACCGCGATGCCGCCCGCGCCTTCTTCCATCGGCAACGGGCCCGCCAGGGCGATACCCTGGTCTTCGCCGGGGTTGCCGGTGGCTACTCGATCGTCGAGGTCCGTTTCGACGACGAGCAGGTGGCGGTCCTCACCGGCTCCATTCCGGCACTGGGCCACCCTTCCGGGTCGGCGCTGCTGGAGCAGTTCGTGGCGAAGCATTCCTGGATCGGTCCCCCCGTGTTCGGGGGTACGCGTGCCATCCCGCTGCGTCGCGCGCTCCCAAAGGTGGGCGGCGACCGGGTGGCCGCGATCGGGGATGCCGCGTTCCAGCTGTACAGCGCCCACGGCTCGGGCATCGCCCAGCAGCTCGTCGCGGCGAGGGTCCTCGCGGACGCCTTGGCCGAGGGTCGCGGCACGGAAGGCTACAACCTCGACTGGCAGCGCAACTGGGGTGGCCTCGTCGCCAGCGCCGACCTGCTCCGTCGCTTCACCCAGCGCTTCTCGGTGGGGCAGATGCAGCGGATGCTGGAGCGTCGCGTGCTGGGCGAGGAAGTCATGCAGCAGGCCCTGCTCCAAAAACCTCCGCACCTCTCGATGCGCGGCGCCCTCCGCAGTGTCCGCGGTCTGGTCCGCCTCCCCGGGGTCGCCCGTCACCTGGCGCCGCTCCTGCCACGGTTGCGGCTGGTGCAGCTCCACTATCGTCGCTACCCCGCGCGGCCGGAACGGCTGCGTGGCTGGACACGCCGTTTGGAGCTGTATTCTGGGGTTCCCGAGGCGTAGCGCGCGCCCCGCTGTCGAAGAGCGCGGGACTTCCCAAGAGATGCAAATTCTGCAAGCTGCGTGAACCCACACGGATCATCGCGGATCTCGGTACATTGTTCGGAAAGTGAGCCCGTGGCGGCCCGGCCACGCAGCGACCGGGTTCGCGCTGACTTTCCGGTTTCCAAAGGTCATTCTGCGTATGCAGGCCGTTCCTACCAGGCTTTTTCGGCAAGGTCGCGAAAACCCCCTGAGCTTCGTGGCGAGCACCATGTCGTAGCGGGCTCTGGGACGCCATGTCTCTGGTTTTTTGGACTGAATTGCCGGCACCAAACTTGTGCGCAATATCTGGGCGACTATGCAATTTCTTTTCTGTTGGAATGCTCGCTCGAATGTCTGATTCTGGGCATCGACAGGAATTGGCTCTATCCGGTCGTCCGAGGACGTGGTTCAATAGTTGTATGATCGACTTCAACTCGGCCCTCTATACCCACCACGAAACCGGTGGAGGGTTGGATGGCCCCACCGATGTCGTTTCGATCCTTCTCCTCGACGTGTTGAGCGGTCTGATCGGCGCCCCCTTCCGCGTCGATCGGGTTGCCTCCTTCCTGCAGGGCGCGTTGACCTTTTCGGAGGCCGACGCGGAGTTCCGGGTACATGTCTGGTTCGAATTGCCCAAGGGCCATCCTCGGTTTCCCGAGGCCGACCGCGGTCTGGCGGCCCTCGTCCAGGTGGTCACCTCGGAGGGCCTCGTCGGACCCTCCGTCGGAGAGGTGGGGTGGTTGGGCGCGCCGCTTCCCGCCCACGCGCCTCCTCCCTCTCCGCGCAACTGGATGGCGCTCATGGAGCACCAGCAGGGGTACCGTGACCTTGCGGGCTCCGACTGGAGCCAGCCGATCGGCGGATTGGCGGTCGTCCAGGTGATGTCCTGGATGCTGGCCCGGCACCTCGATGGAACGGTCAACCGGCGCGCGGACGGACTCTACGCGTGCGAGTTGGAGGTCGTTCCGGACACTGGCGAGTAGACCGAGGCGCCGCGGCCCAACGTCGGGGCGTCATTGTCTGTCCTCGCCCTGTCATCCCTCGAATGCCACGCGAAGGACCCCGTCTGACCATTCAGCGTCATTCCGACGCCGGAGAGGACATGGGCATCTTCCGTCTGGGCCTTGGATTCGTGAGCACCGCCGCCTTCACCGTGGGGCTGTTCGCGCTTCCCGTCGCCTTGGCGACCCTGGGGGGTCACATCCTGTCCGCGGTGGACATCGACGTGGCGGTGGAGGAGCGGGTCGCCCAGATTTTCTGGGAGCCGCCGGCAGGTGGTGGCTCTTCCGAGGACGGCGATGTCGTGGAGCGCGTGTCCGAGCCCACCCCCTCCACCGATGAGGAGAAGGTGGCCGCGGCCCCGAGCGGGACAGCCACCCGCAGCGCCGGGAGCCAGCGCAGCGTCTCTCGGGGCTCCGGAGGCGGCACCGGTGGCGGGCACGGGAGTGGCAGCGGAATGGTGACCATGTACCGGCCGGAAGGGGCTCCAAGTGGACCCTCCGCATCCGCCGGGCGCAGCAGGGGTCCGCGCTGCGAGCCCTCGACCGACCAGATCACCAAGCACGACGCCCACACCTGGTTGGTGGAGCGCGAGTTCATCGACGAGTACGCGAAGATCAAGCGGATGAAGACCCTGGTGGGGTGGGTGGACCGCCACCGCGATGACACTGGCGACGTGGATGGCGTGGTGCTCGGCGGCATCGCGTGCGGGAGCCCGCTCCACCTGGCCGGCATCCGAAGCGGCGACGTGGTGCACGACGTGAACGGCCACGAAGTCACCTCGATCGGCGGCGCCCTGAAGGCCTACGGGAAGCTGAAGAAGGCCAGGGTGCTCGAGGTGAACCTCACTCGTGGGGGACGCCCCGTCCGGGTCACCTACTACGTGACGTGAGTCAGGGGAAAAGAAGGGTTTGCGGAGACATTCCGGCGAAATCTTCTTGACCTGGGGGATCCGGCTCTGACATCCTTGTGGTGACGGGAGGGCTTCATGACCGTCACCGCGCATACCCTGGTATCGGCCTTGGTAAGGAAGTACCCGTACACCGAGGAGGTGTTCGCTTGGCACGGGGTCACCCTGGACCCGAGCCACATGGCGATGTCGCTCTATGCGCTCTGTTGGGTGCGGGGCATCGAGCTACAGCAGGTCCTCTCCGACGTCGACGCCATCATCTCCGCCGAGGAGGACGCCACGGAGGAGTTGACCGCCGACGAGTGGAGCGACGAGGCGCGCAAGCCCCATGTCAGCTTCGATTGGGAGGAGGATGCGTGGGACTACGGCGACTTCCTCACCAACGATGCACCTGACCTGAAGTTCGAAGACGGCCGCGCGCACTAGCCCGTCCTTTTTGGCCAAAGCCTGGTGAAGCGGTGGCCGCGGCCCCGGCCCCTCGGATACCCTGCGAGGCCGATGAAGCCTTCCCTCCTTGCGCCTGGTTGTGCCCTCCTGCTCGCGATGATCGCGTGCCGGCCGGCCGAGGTCTCCATCTCCTGGGACGATGACGGCGATGGGCTCCTGGGCAACCAGGAGGACGACGCTGGCACCGATCCCGCCGTGTGGGACTCCGATGGAGATGGGCACGGCGACGGCGCCGAGGTCGACGAGGGCACCGACCCGCTCGACCCCGAAGATCATCCCTTCGGTGGAGGGTGGGAGCCAGCGCACTGCTCCGAGAGCATCGTCCCCACCGGCAACGGCGTAGCGGACATCGCCGAGAACTTCACCCTCACCGACCAGTACGGCGAGGACCTCAGCCTGCACGACTTCTGCGACAAGGTGGTGCTGCTGGAGTCCGCCGCCTTCTGGTGAGGCATCTGCCGCTCAGAGGCACCCGGGCTGGAGGCCTGGTACCAGAAGTACAGAGACGAAGGGCTCGTGGTCATCTCGCTCATGGGGGAGAACAACGGTTCGGCGGTGCCGAGCACCGAGGACCTGATGAGTTGGGCAGACACCTACGGCCTCTCCCACCCGGTGGTCGCGGATCCCAACTGGGGCGTCACCACCCGCTTCGTCACGGGCAGCTCCATCGCCCTGCCGACCATGCACCTGATCGGGCCGGGAGCCGAGGTTCTCATGGTGAACGACTGGGTCTCCGAGAGCGACATCGTGGCGGCCCTACCGGAGTGAACCGCAC
>JAFDJI010001016.1 GCA_019307545.1 Deltaproteobacteria bacterium
CGGTCTCCTCTTCCGCCGGGGTTTGCCCCGCCGGTTCCGCGACCGGATCGAACTTCGACTTGTCAGCGCCACACACGGGGCATTCCCAGTCATCGGGCAACTCGTCCCACGGTACCGGTTCCCCGGACTCGTCGTAGACGTAGCCGCACACGGCGCACTCCCAACGCTTCGAAGATGGGTCAGTCACGACACTTCTCCCGTGTGCGCGGTCTCGAACGTGTCTTTCGGCGAGCTGGCTCGCCTAGACCTGGAGGAACTTCTCACCCTTGACGCCGCAGATCGGGCACTTCTCCGGCGGGGCGCCGAGCTCGATGTGCCCACAGACCGGACAGAGGTAGAAGCTGGTCTCGGTCAGGTCCTTGCCCTGTTTGGCCGCCTCCAGCGCCATCTTGTACAGGGTGGCGTGGACCTCTTCGGCCTTCACCGCATAGCCGAACATCCGCTTCGCCTTGTGTCCGTCGGCTTCCGCTTGCTCCAGCATCGGGGGGTACATCTCGGTGTACTCGTAGGTCTCCCCGGCTACGGCCGCCTCCAGGTTCTCCGCGGTGCTCCCGATGCCACCCATGGCCCTGAGGTGGCCGTGGGCGTGGATCGTCTCCGCTTCCGCGGCGGTACGGAACAGCCTGGCGATGTTTGGAAACCCGTCCCGCTCCGCCTTCTGTGCAAAGGCGAGGTACTTCCGGTTGGCCTGGCTCTCGCCGGCAAACGCGTTGCTGAGATTCTCTTCTGTAGTCGGCATGTGACCTCCTGGGGCGAGGGGGTGTACACCCGGTAGTGGTTATGTTCTGCAGCCATGTTCCCTTGCACGAGGATGGTATGGCCGCACTGACCCGTAGGCAGTTCATCAAGATCAGTGGGGCCACGGCCGGCGTTGCTGGTGCGGCCACTGTCGGAGCGGGCCTGACCACGAAGTGGTTTGGGCTCGATGGGGATGTGGTTCACGACCCCGGCACCGACGGCGACCGGGTGGTCCCGACCTTCTGCGAGCTGTGCTTTTGGAAGTGCGGGGTCTTGGCCCACGTGCGGGACGGACAGGTCACCAAGATCACCGGAAACCCCACCCACCCCCTGTCCCGCGGCCGCCTCTGCCCCCGCGGCACTGGCGGCATCGGCTTGCTGTACGACCCCGATCGGTTGAAGAAGCCCCTGATCCGCCGCGAAAAGCGGGGTTCGCAGGTGTTCGATGAGGTCTCGTGGGAGACCGCCCTGGATTATGTGGCCGAGAACCTCCTGAAGATCCGCGAAAAGTACGGTCCCGAGGCGATGGCCCTGTACAGCCACGAGGCCTACGGGTCGGGCAACATCGCGGCGCCGTCCTACGGCCAATGCCGCGGACCACGGGAAGTGGCCTTCCAGCTGACCTACGGGTCGGTCGTCGGCTCCCCTGAGAACACCGACATGGAGAACTCCCGGGTGATCACCCTCATCGGGTCGCACCTGGGGGAGAACATGCACAACACCCAGGTGCAGGACCTGGCGTTGGCGCTCCAGAAGGGTGCCGAACTCGTGGTGGTCGACCCCAGGTTCTCCATCGCCGCGGGCAAGGCGCGCTACTGGCTGCCCATCAAGCCGGGGACCGACCTGGCCCTGCTCTTGGCCTGGATGCACGTCATCGTCGCCGAAGGTCTCTACGATCGCGAGTACCTCGACAAGTACGCCATCGGCTTCGACAAGCTCCAAGAGCACCTGCGGGACAAGACCCCGGAGTGGGCGTACACCCAGACCACCATCCGGCCCGAGACCATCATCGAGACGGCGCGGTTCATCGCCGGTGCCCGTCCCGCGTCACTCGTACACCCCGGGCGGCACGTGACCTGGTACGGGGACGACACCCAGCGGCTCCGGGCAGTCGCCATCCTGAATGCCTTGCTGGGCTCGTGGGGCCACAAGGGCGGCTTCTTCATCCCGGCCTCGGTCCACCTCCCGAAGTATCCCTACACCAAGTACGGCACCGAGCCGAAACCACCGCCGGATATGCCCAAGGGCGAGGTCTACCCCCTGGCCGACCAGACCCTGGCCTCGGGGCTCTGCCTCGCGAGCATCCCGGGGACGGCGGCCTACGACATCAAGGGGTGGATCGTCTACGGCACCAACCTGATCCAGGCCCTGCCCGCGCCCGAGCAGACCAAGGAGGCCATCCAGGCCCTGGACTTCATCGTGGCGGTGGACGTCCTGCCCGCCGAGATCACCGGGTGGGCCGATGTGGTGTTGCCCGAGGCCACCTACCTGGAGCGGTGCGACGAGGTCCACACCCCGGGGTGGAGGACGCCGTTCCTGGCGGTCCGCCAACCGGTTGTGGAGCCAATGTACGACTCGAAGCCCGGATGGTGGATCGCCCGGGAGATCGCCCATCGGATCGGCCTCGACGACTACTTCCCCTGGAAGGACAGCGTTGAGTACGCCATGTTCCGGGTGAAGGGCGGCGGATTCGACTGCGACGCGCTTCGCGACACCGGTGTCGCCCTCGGCGAGCCCCAGCCCACCAC
>JAFDJI010000461.1 GCA_019307545.1 Deltaproteobacteria bacterium
AGACCTACGCCGCGACCTTGGAGAAAGTCTCCGAAGTGGCCTCGGGCCCCGGGTGGCTGAGTGGCCGGGGTGGGGACCAGAACGACTGGAGCGACCCGCCCCCCGGTGGCTGGCCCCTTGCGGCCGACCTGGACGCGTTGATGCCTGACCGACCGGTGGTGCTGCGCCGGGTGGACGGGCATGCGGCCTGGGTGAACAGCGCGGCGCTGCGGCTGTCGGGAATCGACGCCGCGACCCCCGATCCAGAGGGTGGCCGCATCCTTCGCGACGCGGACGGCAACCCGATCGGGGTGTTGGTGGACGAAGCCATCTCCCTGCTCCAAGACCCAAAGCCCGACCCATCCTCGCGAGAGGCCTGGCTGGCGCGCGGGCTGGAGGAGATCGCGGCCGTCGGTCTCACCGGGGTCCACGCCATGGGGCTGAGCGACGAGTCCCTGGCGGTGTACACCGCCTTCGACCGGGAGCAGCGGCTTCCAGTACGGATCTGGGCATACGTCTCCCCAGACACCGAGGCCGAGGCGCGGCTCTACCGCGAGGGGCCGTGGGCGGAGCACAACCTGAAGGTGGTCGGGGTGAAGGACTTCGCGGACGGAGCCCTCGGCTCGCGCGGCGCGCTCCTCTCCGAGGACTACGCCGACGAGCCCGGACACCGGGGTCTCGAGGTGGTCTCCCCCGAGATGTTGGCGACCCGGGCCACCCGACTGGTGCAGGCAGACGCCCAGATGGCCATCCACGCCATCGGTGACGCTGGCGTGCGCCACGCCCTGGATGCCTACGCCGCCGCCCGCCAGGCCCATCCCGACAAGCGGGCGATCCGTCTCCGGGTAGAACACGCCCAGGTGGTTCACCCCGAGGACGTGCCCCGGTTTGCCGAACTGGGCCTCATCGCTTCCATGCAGCCCACCCACGCCACCTCCGATATGCCGTGGGCCGAGGCGAGGTTGGGTCCGGAGCGGGTTCGCTGGTCCTACGCGTGGCGGACCCTGTCGGACCAGGGTGCCCCGATGGCCTTCGGCAGCGACTTCGCGGTCGAGGAGGCCGACCCGGGCCTCGGGCTGTGGGCAGCGGTCCACCGCACCGACCTCGCTGGAAATCCCGCCGGCGGCTGGTACCCCGAGCAGGCCTTCACCATCGACGAGGCGATCGCGGGCTTCACCACGGGCGCCGCCTATGCCGTGCACGAGGAGGACCGCTTGGGCAGCCTGCTCCCCGGAAGGCCCGCCGACCTCACCCTATGGCGGGTGAAGGACGCCCGGTGGCAGGCGATTGCCACCATCGTGGATGGGACGATCCTCTGGTCCGCGCTCTAGGAACGACGAGCAGCAGGCGCTGGGCTCCCGGGGGGACGTCCCCCCAACGACAGCACCCGCACCGGGTACATCCCAGGGCAGAGTTCGTCGCCATCGGGGGTCATCAACCGCCCGCGTGGCCCCAGGTTGATGTCCTCCTCGACCCGAAAGCCCAGGGAGCGGATCTGAAAGGCCGTCCAGATGTCCCCCTCCCGCCGCGGTAACCCCGGGAGCCCGAGCAGGACCCGGGCATCGGGCGTCTCGTACCGGAGCCGTTGCAGCAGCCGCTTCAGGGCGTCGGGCGCCAGCCGCCCCGCGGGTCCTTCCAAGATGATCAGTGCACGGGCCCCGGTGCGCGGGCGTGCCGTCCACCCTTCCGGAGCCTTGGGACGCACCCGAACCTGAGCCCAACGTCCGGCGAAGGGCGAGTCGCGAAGCCAGCGGTCCTTGTACCGGAGAATGGCGGGATCCTCCACTTCACGGATCTCCACCACCACATCCGTGAACTCGTCCTGCATGCGATGCCATCGGGCGTCGAACCCACCCCCGATGGTCCACACGCACAGCCGCTCGCCCGCCCTCCTGGCCCGGTACAGCTCATCGAGGAGCATCCGGTCCAAGAGCAGGGTCCTCGCTCGGATGGTGGACAATGCGGGCGCCGCACCGCCCGTAGGCATGAGCGCCGGTCGGTGCCGCATGAGCCACTGGGCAACCGGGTCCAAGGGAGTCCGGATCCGCCCGCCCTCGACCGTACCGAGGGCATAGAGGGACAGCCGCGCGATGAGGGGGAACTCGTGCTCGATCAAATATCCACCGATCTGGTTTGCCCGTGTGGACAGCGCGCCCAAGACCAAACGAATCTAGACCAGATCGGGCCCCTTCCGGATCGCGGCCCAGTTCGAAGGCCCCTTGACGGCGGCCCGGAGCCCGTGCGGAAATGCGCACGGAGCAGTTTGCATGCGCCTACCCCCCAGCACCAGCCTCTGCCTCGCGCTCCTTCCCGCCCTGGCGGGGTGCGCGGTCAAGTCCACCCTCCACCTGATGCAGGCGCAAAGCGCGGTACAGCGGGCCGAGGACCGGGGCGCGGAGGAACACGCCCGATACGAGCACACCCTGGCGACGCGGTATCTGGAAAAGGCACGCGAGGCCGCCCAGGAGAACCATCACCGCACCGCAGAGGACCTGGCCAAGGCCGCCGCCGGGTACGCCGACCAAGCTGTCATCCGCATGCAGGAGATGGGTGTCGGCGTGGAGGGCGAAGCTGCAAGAGAGGCTCTGCCGGTCGAGGCGATCGCCCCCGCGCCAGGCGAGGAGCCCGAGTCCGCCCCTGGCGAGGAGCCCGAGTCCGCCCCAACCGAGGAGCCCGAGCCCACCCCAGCCGACGTGTCCGAGCCCGCCCCCCCCGAGTCTCCGATGCCCACCCCCACGACCGACCGCAGCGGAGGCACCCCCTGGTGACCCGTCTCCTGGCCACCCTGAGCGCCTCGGCCCTCCTGATGAGTGGATGTGTCTACCCGCCGACCGTGCTGGAGACCCTGGACGAGTCCGACGAGGTCATCGCCGAGGCGCAAACTGTGTACGCCAAGGTCTGCGCGCCGGTGGAGTTTGCCAACGCCGAGGCCCACGCGGACTTCACAAGGCTCGAGTTCGACGAAGGGGACATCGATCGGGCCGAGGAGCATGCCGAGGCATCCCTCCATTGGGCACGGCTTGCGCTCGAAAAAGCGATCCCCTGCGGCACCGCCGACCGCGACGAGGACACCATCATCGACCTGGTGGACCAGTGCCCTGACGAACCCGAGGACTTCGACGGCACCGACGACGCGGACGGATGCCGCGACATCGCACCCTACGGGGATGAAGACGGCGACGGCATCATCAACATCGACGACGCTTGCATCTGGGAGCCGGAGGACCTCGATGGGCACAACGACCACGACGGATGCCCGGAGACCAGCGCCGACACCGACGGCGACGGCCTGATCGACGCGGTCGACCAGTGCCCGGAGGAGGCGGAGGACCTCGACGCCTTCAACGATGACGACGGGTGCCCCGAGTGGGACAACGACCAAGACGAGGTGATGGACATCCACGACGCATGCCCGAACATCCCCGAGGACCGGGACGGGTGGGACGACGAAGACGGCTGCCCCGAAGCGGACAACGATGGGGACGGGTTGGCGGACATCGATGATGCGTGTCCCAACGAGCCGGGCCCACGCGAGCGTTTGGGCTGTCCGACCCTGGACGGCGACGGGGATGGGATCTCGGATGCGAACGATGCCTGTCCGGACGAACCCGAGACCGTCAACGCGTACCTGGATCGAGATGGCTGCCCGGACACCCCCCCCTCCCGGGTGCACGTGACGCGTCAACAGATCGAGATCAACGAGCACATCCTGTTCGAAACGGGGGAGGCCGCCGTGCTTCCCCAAAGCCTGCCCATCCTGGACGACGTCCAGAAGGTGCTGGTGGACATGCCCGTCATGACCCTGCGCATCGAGGGCCACACCGACTCAGACGGGAGCGAGGCGCTCAACCTGCGGCTCTCCCAGGACCGCGCCGACTCGGTGCGGACCTACCTCCTCTCCCGCGGTATCGAGCCAGGCCGTCTCCTGGCGGTCGGCCATGGCGAGACGCGCCCCATCGACACCAATCGCACGCCCACAGGGCGCCAGAACAACCGCCGGGTGGAGTTCCACATCACCCAGCAATAGGCGCGCGATCACTCCCCTGTTCCGGGGTCGGTGGCCTCTAGTGGATCCACCACCTCCTCCCGCCACAGGGGCACCGTGGCCTCGGTTCCCGACGGCGCCTGAAG
>JAFDJI010000059.1 GCA_019307545.1 Deltaproteobacteria bacterium
ACGCAGGGCCTGTGGGAGGAGCAGCCCTACTCGGTGTTCGCCTCCTTCGCGAACTTCCCGCTGAACGTGCTCTACCCCGAAGGCGCGAACGGAGAGCCCGTCCAGGGGAGCTTCTCCGGTCGCCTCAACCTCGACGGTCACTTCGGCGAGCACTGGTCTCCGGTGTCGCTCACGGCCGACATCAGGGACCTGGAGCTGCAATGGCGCCGCCACGAGCTGGCCAACAGCGGTCCCTGGCACTACGAGCAAGAGGGGAACGGCTTCGACCTCACCGGCTTCTCCCTGGAGGGGGGACAGACCGCCCTGGCGCTGGAGCGCGCCTCGCGCGGTCCCGAGGGGCTGGACCTGCGTGGGGGCGGCCAGGTGGACTTGAACCTGCTGCAAGCGTTCGTCCCCGGCCTCACCCGGTCCGAGGGATATGCGGACATCACCTTCACCGCCCAGGGGCGGGGACGCATGGTGGAGACGGTGGTGGATGCAGAGGTCTACGGCTCCATCATGCGGCACGACAGCTTCCCGGAGGCCTTCGAGGACGTGCGGGCCACGGTCCGGGCCACCCAGGACAGCTACTGGCTCTCGGATGTGACCGCCGGGCTCGGCGGGGGCGAGGTCGCGGGAGGAGGACGCATCGATGCCGAGGGGTGGATCCCGACCCGGTGGAACCTGAGCGGCGAGGCCCGGGACACACAGCTCCAGTGGATCGACGCCCTGCCCCCAGCCATCGGCGATGCCGACCTCACCTTCGACGGCCCGGTGGGGGCCTTGCTGCTCGCGGGCGACGTGCGTGTCAACGAGATGGACTTCGTGGAGCGCATCGACTGGGAGGACTGGGTGGTGGATTGGCAGGACTGGTCCCTGGTGGACGCCACTCCAGTGGACTACGAACCCTGGTTCTCCATGGACATCGCCATCACCGCGGACCACACCGTCACCCTGCGGAACAACGTCACCGAAGGCACCGCCTCGGCCGATCTCCGCATCATCGGGGATACCGCCCGCGCCGGCCTGGTGGGCGAGGCGCGGATCGATGACGGGGTGGCCTTCCTGCAGGACCGGGAGTTCCAGGTGGACCGCGGTCTGATCTCCTACCGCGACCCGTGGACCTGGGACCCGGACCTGGACTTCGAGTTGGTGACCGACATCACCAGCCGCACCGAGCGGTACCGGGTCCACTACCTGGTGCGGGGGCCATTCTCCAACTGGACCACGGAGACCCGCTCCGAGCCGTCGCTGCCCCAGGCGGACATCAACGCGCTGTTGTGGTTCGGGGTCACTGCGGATGACCTGGAGGGCATGGGGGAGCTGCCCCAGGCGGTCGCACAGGGCGTAGCGGACATGATCCTCACCGACCTGTTCATCACCCGGGGTGGGGGCGTGCGTGAAGAGCTGGGCGCCCTGGTGGATCGGGTGGAGATCGCTACCGGGGTGGACTCGCGCGGTGAATACAGCTCCGATCCCAGGTTGGTGCTCGAGAAACGGGTGGACGCTTGGGACACCACCGGCCGAGTGGAGTGGAACCTCGTTCGCCCGGGGGAGTGGCAGGGGGAGGCCGACGTGGAGCTCTCCGACAACTGGAGCCTCGCGATGTGGTACGCAACGAGGCAGCGGGAGCGACAGCTGCCCATCGGCGGGGCCTATGGGGTCGACCTCCGCGCGCGGTGGGAAATGGATTGACGCGGTACGCGACGACACTCCTCGCCCTCTTCGCCGTCTTCGGCACCCTCGATGCCTCCGGCCAGGAGCCTCCCACGGCGTACGTCGCACCCCCGTGGTACGCGAACACCCCCGTCGCCGACGTCCGCCTCCTCGCGCCGCGCGGCGGTCTGCCCGAGGAGAGCCTGGAACCCCTGCTCCGGTCCGAGCAAGGGCAACTCCTCGATGTGCAGGAGATCCGGCTGGACCTCGCCACCCTGTTCCGGGTGGGCGAGTTCTCCGCGGTGGAGGCGGACCTGGAGCCGTGGGTCCTCTATGACGACGAGGGGAACCTGGTGCCGGCGGCACTGCTCACCTACGTCGTCTACCCCGCACCCAAGATCTCCCGCATCAGGGTGGAGGGGACGGATCGGGTCCGGGAGCGGGACGTGCTGGACGCCGCACGCATCGGGGCCGGGGCGGTGTTCTACGGTGAGTTGGAGTCGACCTCCCTCCGCGCCCGGGTGCTGGACGACCTCAGGCGACGCGGCTTTCCCGACGCCGACGTGGAGGTGATCACGGTCTTCACCGGGGAAGAGGGGTCGGTGGAGGTGCAGATCGCGGTGCGCGAGGGGGAGCCGGTCACGGTGGACGCCATCGCCTTGGCCGGAGACCTCCCCGTGCCCGAGAGAAAGCTGAGGAGGTGGCTCGGACGCGAGGGGGTGAAGGAAGGAGCGCCCCTTTCCACGGAGGCGGTCACCAGGGCCCAGTTCGCGGTGAGAGAGCGGCTCGCCCGCCTCGGGGGAGGGGTGCTGAGGAAGCAGCGGGGGTGGGTGGAGGCCCGCGTCACGCCAGCGATCACCAGTGACGGACAGGGCGGTACCCTGGTGACCTACACCATCGAGCCGGGCCCACGGCTGGTGCTGGAGGTGGAGGGGCTGCGCTGGCGTGCGGAGCGGCAGGTCCGCGACGGCATGGGAATCGACGAGCGGGTGCGCCTGACGCGGGGCTTCCTGGAGGCGGCCCCGGACCGGATGGAGGCCTGGCTGCAGCGTCGGGGGTTCTACGCAGCCGAGGTGGAGGTGGAGCTCGAGGAGGATTCGGAGCGGCGGTTCCAGGTGCTCCGCACCAAGATCGACCGCGGACCGCGCCACATCCTGCACCGGGTGGACTTCGAGGGGAATGACGTCGTCGAGGACGAGGAGCTTCGCATCGTCATGGACCAGGCCTCGGACGAGGTGATCCGCCTCAACCGCGTCACCGGTCCCGAGTTGGAGCAGGCGGTCTCGGCCGTGGCCGACGTGTACCGGTCGAGGGGGTATCTCGATGTCGAGGCGGAGCTGGTCGAGGTGCGGGTCACGGGCAAACTGCGAGAGCTCACCGAGAGCGGGCGTGCGCCGCTGGGGCGCACCATCACCCGTCCCCTGACCCCCGGAGCGATGTTCGTGGTCCCCCACGTGCAGATTCGGGAGGGCCCCCTCACCGTGCTGGCGGCTCTGGACATCAAGGGAGAGGCACCGCGTGTCAACCTGAAGCTCGCCGAGGCGCACGGGGAGGAGTTGGTGGGCAGCCCCTACTCCCCCCAGGCCCTGGAGGCCCTGGCCCGAGAGGTCGTGGACGCGCACCGCCGGGACGGATTCCTGGAGGTAGATGCCCGCGTCGTTCGGCACCCGGTAGACGAGGGAGAGATGTCCGCGATCATCGCGGTGGAGACCGGCCCCCTGGTGCGGTTGCGGTCGGTGGTCAGCCGGGGTGCCCGCCTCACGCGACCCCGCACCATCCGCCGGGAGGTAGAGCTCGAGTTGGGCCGACCGGTCACCTCCGTGGCCTTGGACCGACTGCGCCGCTCCCTGTACGACCTGGGCATCTTCCGAACCGTGGACATCGACCTGCTCGGCGACGAGGAGGCCCGCGACCTGGTCATCGCGGTCGAGGAGCGACCGGTGTGGGCCTTCGAGTTGGGAGGGGGCGTCGCCACCGACCAGGGCATCCGGGGCTATGGACGGGTGACCCGCCGCAACCTGTGGGGACAGGCCCATCGGCTCGACCTGTACGCCTTGTTGGGCGTCGACTGGCGCGGCAGCGCCATTACCGACTGGACCCCCGACCTGGCCGCCCCCGAGTGGCGCGCAGCGATTTCCTACACCGCGCCGCGCTTCCCCATCCGCCGCCAGCGGCTGGTGCTGGAGGTGCTCCTGCGCGAGCTCTCGCAGGAGCGGACCTGGCAGATCAGCAAATCGGGTGCCGGCGTCGCCGTGGAGACCTGGCTCGGCGACCAGACCGGGCTCAGGAGCGGCCTGAGGATCGAGTCACGCCGCCTCACCGAGTTCGATGTGGGCGCGCTGCTTCCCGGTGAGCCATGGACCGAATTGAGCGACCCGGAAGACCCCGGACGGTCCACCTCCGGCCGGTGGGTGGGCAGCGTGTATACCCTGATGCTCCACGACCTGAGGGACAACCCGCTACAGCCCACTCGCGGGGTCATCGTGAGCCTGTTCGGCGAGTGGGCACCGCCGATCGGCGACCCCGACCTGGCGGTCAGCTTCCTCAAGGGTGAAGCGCGGACCAGTGCCTACCTCCCGGTGGGAGGGCCGATCCTGCACTTGAGCGGCGAGGTGGCGCGCGCCTGGGTCCTCGGACGCGGGATCCTGGCACTGGAGGACCGCTACCAACTCGGCGGAACCGGCAGCCTTCGCGGATACAAGCGCGATGCCATTGGCCCGCAGAACCAGGTGGAGCAGTTCACCACCGACTGGCCTGATCAGCTCGGGCCGGCGGTGAACTACTGGACGAGAGAGAACCCCACCCGGTGGGTGCCCACCGGGGGCGATCTGCGAGCGGTCGCGGTGGCGGAGGTCATCCTCCCCTTCCCGTGGCTGGGGCTGCGGGCGTGGGACGGCTATGCCGCGGCGCTGTTCGCGGACTTCGGCAACGTGTGGCTGGTGGGTCGCGAAGCGAGGGGGCTCGCCACCAGCGACGGAGCGCCGTGGAACGACCTGTTCCATCCCCTGGCCCGCTACAGCGTAGGCGCGGGAATGCGGGTGGCTACCCCAGTGGGGCCGCTCCAGGCCGACCTGGCGGTCAACCCCGAGGCGATCCGCGCCGAGGGTCCCAGGAAGGACCTCCTGCGTGAGGCGTGGCAAGAACCGACCATCCGGTTCCACCTGTCCTTGGGCGCCCTCTAGCTCTTGCGTGCTTTGACCCAAGCGTCGACGTACCGGGTGTGGAACGCGATGTCCCGGAAGTCCGGACTTCCGATGAGCGCACGCTGCATGGGAAGCAAGGTCTTCACGCCCTCCACCACGAACTCGTCGATCGCCCACAACATGCGGCGGATGGCTTCCTCCCGGTCACGACCGCGCACGATGAGCTTGCCCGCCATGGAGTCGTAATACGGTGAGACAAGGGCCTGCTCGTGGATCGCGCTGTCCACTCGCACGCCGTGACCACCCGGCTCGTGGTACCCGGTCACTCGGCCCGGGGAGGGGAGGAAGGTCCACGGGTCCTCGGTGTTCACCCGTACTTCGATGGCGTGTCCCGTGCAGCGCACCTCCTCCTGGGAGAAGGACAATGGTTCTCCCGCGGCAAGGCGGATCTGCTCCTGGACGAGGTCGATGCCGGTCACCTCCTCCGTGACCGGGTGTTCCACCTGGATGCGTGGGTTGACCTCGAGGAAGAAGAACGCGTCGCCCTCCAGGAGGAACTCCACCGTGCCCACCGTCTGGTACCCGACCGAGCGTGCCAGCCGAGCTGCCGACTCGGCAATGCGTTGGTGCAGCGCATCGTCGAGCCCGGGCGCCGGGGCTTCCTCGATGATCTTCTGGTGTCGCCGCTGCAGCGAGCAATCGCGAGTGAACAGGTGAACCGCGTTGCCGTAGGCGTCCCCGGCGATCTGTACCTCGACGTGTCGGGGGGTATCGAGGTACCGCTCGATGAACAGCGCGCCGTTGCCGAAGGCCGCCTGGGCCTCGGCTTGCGCCACCTCGAACACGCGGCCCAGCATGTCCGCATCCCGAACCACCCGCATCCCCTTGCCGCCGCCACCACCTGCCGCCTTGAGCATCACCGGGTACCCGGCGGCCTCCGCGACCCCCAGAGCCTCTTCGTTGGTGTGGACAGCCCCATCGCTACCCGGAACCATGGGGAGGCCGGCCACCCGCGCAGCCGCCTTCGCGGCCAGCTTGTCGCCGAACATCTGCAGGTGCTCCACCCGCGGCCCGATGAACCCCAACCCCATGGCCCGGACCGCGGAGGCGAACTGCGCGTTCTCCGCCAGAAACCCATATCCAGGGTGTACTGCGTCCACCTTGCAGATCTGGGCCGCCCCGAGCAGGCTCGGCTGGTGCAGGTATGACTGGAGCGCCGGAGGGGGACCGATACAGATCGCCTGATCGGCAAACCGCACGTGCAACGTGTTCTTGTCGGCTGTGGAGTAGACGGCGACGGTCTCGATCCCCAGTTCCCGACAGGCACGGATCACGCGAAGGGCAATCTCGCCCCGGTTCGCGATGAGGATCCTCTTGAACACCGCGGGGTTGGCCTCCGTCAGTCGGGGCGAATCGCGAAGAGCGCCTGCCCGAACTGCACCGGCTCGGCGTTCTCCACCAGGATCGAGACCAGGGTCCCGTGCGCCTCGGCCTCGATCTCGTTCATGAGCTTCATCGCCTCTACGACGCACAGCGTAGAGCCTGGAGACACGTGGTCTCCCACTTCCACGAAGGGATCTGCACCCGGCGACGATGACCGATAGAACATCCCCACCATGGGGGACTCGACGAACACCAGGTTGTCTTCCTGCGATGGTGCGGTACCCGAGGCCGATGGGGATTCGTCGCGAGGGGGTGCGGGAAGCGGCGTGCCGAGCGGGGGTGGTTCGGGGGCCACCGGCGACTGGGGGCCCAGGCGCAACCGCAAGGAGATCTCGTCATCCTTGTAGTGGAACTCGCACACATCATGCTCGCCGAGCAGCAGAAGCAGCGCTTCAATCCGCCGCAGGTCCATGTGTTCTCCTCGCGCGCAGGACGCGACTCTCGGTACTACCCCGTAGCAGAGCGCGATTCCAGGACCGCCGCCAGACCACGCAGGCCGAGCGCGTAGCTGTCGGGTCCCAAACCGCTGATCACGCCCTCCGCCGCATCCGCAAACAGGCTGGTCCGTCTGAAGTCCTCCCGCGCGTGTACGTTCGAGAGGTGTACCTCGACAAAGGGAAGGCGGGTGGCCAACAGGGCATCCCGCAACGCCACCGAACTGTGCGTGTACCCCGCCGGGTTGACCACCAACCCCGCCACCCCATCGTGCCATGCCTGGTGCACCCGGTCGATCAGCTCCCCCTCATGGTTGGACTGAAAGTGTTCCAGGGTGACGCCCAACTTCTGCGCGAGCGCATCCAAGCCGGCGGAGAGCGACGCCAATGACTCGGTCCCGTAGTGCCCCGGCTCGCGGACACCCAGCAGGTCGAGGTTGGGGCCGTGTAGTACCAGGATCGTCACGGAATGCTCCATGATGGCGCGTTCACCCGAGCAGCGACCGGCGCCGTTTCTCCCGCAGCTCCTTGATGCGCCGGGCGATGCTCTTGGGGGTCTCCTCGGTGGCCTTCGAGGGCATCATCACCGTTTCTTCCTCGTCAGAGACCGGCGCCGCGGGATCCTCGCCGTAGGTGAAGGGCTCGGTGTCGTCCTCCTCATCTTCGGCGGGGGTGGCCTCCCCTGGCGGCGACGTTGCCGTCTCCTCCATCCGCCGTTCGATCTCGCTGCGGATCTCCTCGACGTCGAGGTCGATCGCAGGCTGGGTGAGCTCGTCATCCTCGTCGACCCAGTTGGTCTCGGTGACGGTGTCGTCCGGCACGAGGCCGGAGCCGGGGAGCGGCATCGTCAGCCCCGGGGGGGCGACCTCGACCTGCGGCTCCTCCTCACGGGAGATCTCCTCGGACAGATCGTCGGCGGGCGCGCCCTCGATCCCGCGTAGCTCGTTGATGCGATGAGGGAGGCCCAGGTCGTCCTCGAAGTGGAAGTGGAGCCGCCGGTACACGCGGATGGCCCGATCGGGGCGTCCCAGCGCGACGTACTCTTCGGCGCGCCGCACGCTGACCAGCGGATCGGCAGCCCGCCGCCGGTGGTCGGGGGGAGGCGCGGTGAGCCGTCCCATCGCCGACTGGACGACCACGTCTCCCACGTGGTGCTCGAGGAAGCGCTCCGCAGCTGCCCGCGCAGTGTCGACCTTTCCGACCGCCTCCAGGGTGAGGACGTGTGCCCGTGCCATCGCTTCGTTGCGTGTCGGGTCGACATCGACGTGCTCCAGCGCAGCCCGTGCACGCAGATATTGGCCAGCCTGGACCGCCGCCTCCACCAACAGCTCCCAGCCTTCGCCTGCCTCACCGTCGGCGTCCAGGCCCCGGACCAACACCTCGACCGCTTCGTCCCACTCGCCGCGGTCGATGAGCTCGCGCCCCACCTGGCGGAACACCTCCGAGCCGGGATCCTCGAGGAGCATCTCCCGTAGGAGCTCGAGTTCGGGATCGGGGAGTGCCACCCTGACCTACCTCGGTATCAGCAGAAACGACTCGTCCAGCTCGCCCATGGACACGGTGACCGAGGCCGGGGCGAAGCCTCCGAACTCGAGGTCGTCCTCCGGGAAGCTGTCGACGAACACGTACACCCTCGCGAGCCCGGTGGCGTCCGTCTCGGTCTGGAGCAGGAGCGAAGGCTCCAGGCTCTCGTCCAC
The DNA here is from genome assembly GCA_019307545.1 of Deltaproteobacteria bacterium. Taxonomy (GTDB): domain Bacteria; phylum Myxococcota_A; class UBA796; order UBA796; genus JAFDJI01. Next base: position 8,353 of record JAFDJI010000059.1, read on the forward strand.
GTCGAACTCGAAGTACCGGTCGCGCCACGCATCCCACCACAACCCAACCGCTTCGGTCTCCTCCGGGCCCACCACGGCGACCGCCTCGGGGAACACCAGCGTCGCGCCCGGGACCGTCCCACGCAGCTCGAGCGCCACCCCATCCAGGGGCTCGCCGCTGGCACCGTCGTACACCATCACGTCGACGGGGAGAAGGACCGCGAGCCCATCGTCCACTCGGTTGAAAGAAGCGTCCCAGTGAAGCTCGAGGTCCTCCGGGACCAAGAGCTGCGACTCACCCGCCATACCACCTTCGAGTCCACACGCGGTGAGCGCGGCGACAGAGGCAAGCAGGAGAGTGTTTCTCATCGGGGCTCCGGCAGCAGCTCGATCAAATCCTGCACGGGCAGCTCGGCCAGGACCGCTTGTCCGGCGCGAACAGCGACCGGTACCAAGAGGATATCCCCACGAGCCTTCTTGTCCACACGCATCGCACCCAGGAGTCGGTCTCTGGGGAGGGTCGGCGGTTCGGTTGGCAAACCCAATCGATGCAGCAGTTCCGCCAATCTACGGGGCAACTCGGGGTCCTGGCAGTACCCCCGGCGCACGGCCCATCGGGTCTCGGCCAGCAACCCCAGGGCAACCGCCTCTCCGTGGCGCAAGACGCCAAATCCGCTCGCCGCCTCCCAGGCGTGCCCGAGGGTGTGGCCCGCGTTGAGGACCGCCCGCCAACCAGATTCCCGCTCGTCGCGGCCCACCACCGCGGCCTTGATCTCGACGCAGCGAGCGATGACCGGGGCCAGGGCGCTCACGTCGCCCTCCCGCAGTGCCTCCGCCTGCTCCTCGATGCGCGCAAGCAGGTCCCGGTCCCCGATCAACGCGGTCTTCACCACCTCGCCGAGGCCGGCGATGCGCTCCGCGGCGGGAAGCGTGGCCAGGGTGCCCAGGGCGGCGTAGACCAGCACCGGTTGGTGAAACGCTCCCACCAGGTTCTTCCCGCTCGGATGATTCACCCCCGTCTTGCCGCCCACGGATGCATCCACCATGGCCAAGAGCGTGGTCGGAAGCTGGACGAAGGGCACACCTCGGAGCACGGTGGCGGCGGCGAACCCGGCGACATCCCCCAGCACGCCTCCCCCGAGCGCGACCACCGGTGTGCGCCGATCGATCCCAGCGTCGAGCAGTGCATCCACGCACCTCGTCCAGGTCTCGGTCGTCTTGGAGACCTCTCCAGCGGGCAGGGTCACCACGATGATGTCGAAGCCCGCCGCCGTCAAGACCTCGCGCACCGCGGAAGCCCAGAGCGGGCCCACGTTCGTCTCCGTGACCAGGAACAACCGCCGCGGCAGGCCCAGGGCGGAGAGTCGTCGCCCCAGGTGCGCGTATCCGCCGGAAGCCACCACCACCGGGTAGCTGCGTTCCCCGAGCGGGACCACGACCTCGATGCTCATGCGGCTTCTCCCGTCTGGGTGTCGAGCCATTCGACGATCCGGTCCACCACCTCTTCGATCTCCAACCCCTCCGAGCCGAGGACCAGGTCCGCGTCCTGGTAGCCCTCCTGCCGCTGCGCCAGCAGGGCCTCGGCGTCGCCCCACAGCGGCCTCCCCTCACCTGTTCCCAGCCGCCGGCGCAATTCGTCGACAGAGGCAGCGAGCACCACGGTCCAGTACGCCTGGTGCAGCCGGGCCCGGTTTCCGACGCTCGCCCAGACACCGCCGCCGGTGGCGACCACCCGGGGTACGCCATCGCACAGCTCCCCCACCAGCGCCGTCTCGCGCACCCTGAACGCTTCCTCACCGTCTCGCGCGAACTGGTCCTGGATGGGGCCGAAGCGCTCCGTCAGCTCCGCGTCCATGTCCACGAAGGGCAACCCAAGGTGCCGTGCCAGACGAAGCCCCACACTGGTCTTACCGACACCCATGAAGCCCCCCAGGGCCACCCCGCGGCGATGCGCTGAAGACATGAAACGCTCCGATCGGACGCTTGACCCGTGCTCCGAGCACCAAACCGGGTCACCAGCCCAATAACCCCCTCCACGCCGATCCATTCAACGGGGTCCTTGGCTTATGCCGACGTCCTGTGTAGCGTTTCGCCTCCGGGCGGCGAACCCACCTCGGCCCATGAGGAGGCAAGATGAACCGGCTCCAGATCCTCGAAGAACGTGTACGAGCGTACCTGGGAGAGATGGGCCTCGACCCCGAGCAGTCCGAAGACGGGCTCTACCTGTTCAAGTACGGCTCCACCGTGGTGATGATCTCGCTCTTCGAGGAGACCGAGGACACCTTCTGTCGATTCGCATCGGTGATGCTCAAGGACTTCGAGCCCACCCTGGAACTGCTCCACCGCATCCTCCGCCTCAACACGGAAGTCCTGTTCGGCTCCTTCCTGCTGTTCGAGGACAACACCCTTTCGTTCTCCGCCACCCTGCTCGGCAACCACCTCGACTTCGACGAGTTCGCCAAGACGCTTCGTTATGTCGCCAAAGTCTCCGACGACTACGACGATGACCTACAGGCGCTCGGAGGGGGAATGCGCGCCGAGGATGTGTTGAAGGAGGCCTGAGACTCCTCTGTCCCGTGACGCGCTTGCGTTGACTTGGCCCGCGCGGGCACCGTAGCATCGCTTCGCGCGCTCCACCCTGGAGGTAGGTTTCCGATGTCCGAAAACACGTTCGTCCTGCCTGCCGACGTCGTGCTCATCACCTCGGGCGACACCCTTACCCTGCGCTACCCGGGCAACGTCGTCCTGGAGCAGGATCTGGGCCTCGACCAACTCAACATTGACGTCGGAGGTGATCTGGATGTGAACCTGGGCCGGGTCAGTGGCACCTTGCGTGCTGGAGGTGTCCTTGGCGTGGCCGGGATGGTGGACGGTGGCACCCTCCATGGCGCCGAGGTGCAGTTGGGGGATGCCGAGATCCGCTGCCGCGCGATCTCCGCCACCGAACGGATCATCGTCGGCCGCGCCAAGCTTCAGGTCGACGTGATCATCGCGCCCCAGATCGAGATCGACTCCGCGGCCAGCGGCCGGGTGACGGTGATCGAATCCGACAACGAGCGCGGCCCCACCA
>JAFDJI010000060.1 GCA_019307545.1 Deltaproteobacteria bacterium
GTACCGCTGTCTCGTGATCGTACCCATCGCTGACCTCCTCCCCGGCGAGGCCCGCGACGACGTGTCAACGGTTTCTGCCCGCTCCGGGGATGGTCATCGTGTGACAACAGCAGTTAGTTTCACCATCTCACCAACCATCCGAGGACCATGAGCAATCATTCCGAAGCCCCAAGCCCTCGAAAGCTCCCGCCCACCGCCTACGAGCTCCAGGAAGGCGAGACCTTCGTCCCCCTGACCTACGGGGAAACCCTCACGGAGTTCACCTGGAAGGCGGTCATCACCGGGATCATCCTGGGAATCATCTTCGGAGCCGCCAACACCTACCTGGGCCTCATGGCGGGCCTCACCATCAGCACCTCCATCCCGGTCGCGGTCCTCACGGTCGTCACCTTCCGGGTCTTCACCGCTGTTGGGTTCCAGCACTCCATCCTCGAGTCCAACATTTCTCAGACGGTGGGTTCGGCCAGCTCCTCGGTGGCCTCGGGGGTCCTATTCACCATCCCGGCCCTTTTCATCTGGGGGATGAATCCGGCCTGGGGTCAGATCACCCTGCTGGCCATGGCCGGGGGGCTCATCGGCGTCCTCTTCATGATCCCCTTGAGGCAATACCTCATCAAGAGGGAGCACGGGAACCTTCCCTACCCCGAAGGTATGGCCTGCGCCGAGGTTCTGGTGGCGGCAGAGGGTGGAGGGAAGCAGGCACGTGGCGTGTTCTGGGGGATCGGCGCGGGCATGCTTTTCCAGCTCATCACCCAGGGACTCAAGTTCGTGAAGCCGGCCTGGGAGGTAGGGCTGCCCTTCAAAGCCAGCCTCGCTGTCAAGGTCAACGCCCCCCTCCTTGGTGTGGGCTACATCCTCGGCATCCGCATCGCCACAGTCATGGTGGCCGGGGGAGCCCTCTCATCCCTCATTGTCATTCCCCTCATCAACCTATGGGGACAAGGGTTGGCTGAGCCGGTTTTCCCTGAGACGGAAAAGCTCATCCGGGACATGTCTTCCGGGGAGATCTGGGACCGCTACATTCGCTACATCGGTGCCGGTGCGGTGGCAACAGCGGGGGTCATCACGCTCATTAAATCCATCCCCACCATGGTGGAGTCCTTCAAGCTGGGTTTGCGGCAGCTCACCCAACGAGTTGGGGCCGTCGTCGCGAAGGTGGAGCGTACTGATGACGACCTGAGCTTCCGAACGGTGGCGCTCTTGCTGGCTTTCGTTCTCCTGGCTCTGGCCGTGATCCCTGGGCTCCTGGGGTATCTGGATTCCTTCGTGGTCCGGGCCATCGCGGCTCTCTGCATCGGGATCTTCGCCTTCTTCTTTGTGACCGTGAGCTCCCGGATCGTGGGCTTGGTGGGCGTGACCTCGAACCCGACTTCGGGGATGACCATCGCCACCCTCTTGGGGACCTCCCTGGTCTTCTACCTCATGGGGTGGACGGACATGATGGGAAAGGCCACGGCCCTCATGGTGGGAACGGCAGTGTGCATCGCCGCCTCCATCGCTGGTGATACATCTCAAGATCTAAAGACAGGCTTCATCCTGGGCGCCACCCCCTACAAACAACAGATCGGAGAGCTCGTCGGCGTCATCACCTCCGCCGGTTTCGTTTGCCTGGTCGTCATCATCTTGGACCAGGGGACACCCGGAGGTCTCGGGGGCGAGGAGCTCCCTGCACCTCAGGCCGTCTTGATGAAGCTGGTCATCGACGGCGTCCTGGACCAAAGTCTCCCCTGGGCCCTCATCCTCATCGGTGTGGGCATCGCCGGGGTGGCTGCTCTCTTCAAGATCCCCACCTTGGCATTCGCCGTGGGCGTCTACCTCCCTCTTTCCACCATGGGGGCCGTGTTCTGCGGAGGGCTCCTCAGGTGGTACCTGGGGCGAAACCAAGACGAGGTAACCAAGGAGCGGCGGAGGGAGAAAGGAGTCCTCTTCGGATCAGGGTTGGTGGGCGGAGGTGGCCTTACCGGGGTGGTGTTGGCCGTCTGGGTGGTAGCCGGCCGACAGGGTGAGCCCATCGCCGGATTCGCACCAGATATTCCAGATTGGGCCTCCATGCTCTTGGCAGCGGTTACCATCGCCCTGATCCTGGGCATCATGGGGTACTACGCAAAACAAAAGGACGCCTGATCCCAGGCTTCATCGCAGCCAAACCACCGTCCATGACGCGTCGGCATTTTGCAGAGAACTACCGCGCGTCAGGACCAGCGTGCAGTCGTTGTCCGTCAACTCGGTCGTGAACCAGGCGATGCTGAACGTGTAGCCGGTCCCGTCACGGTCAAAGGAGAGGCGTTGGTCCGAGATCATGCGACCACGGATGCCAAAGTGCGCGAAGATGTGGCCGAGGTTGGCAGGATCGCTGGTCCCGTGGGAGAAAAACATCATAGAGTTGCGCCGTGCCACCGGTTGCGGGAGATCCACCTCGACCGAAAGAGCGCCGTCGACGAGATCTACCACGTCGCTCTGCACCGTCGCGCCGGTATCGGCTGCCCCGTGGAGGTCATCGGTCTGGACGATGAACCCGTGCGAAAGGTCGTGTACGGAGTCGATTCGATGCAAGCCATCTTGCTCGCTACCCAGTTCATTCGGACAGTGCTGCAGCAGTCAGAGGTTCGGTGTCGATGGCTGGGCGGTCAAGCACTCGGCTTCCCGAAGTACCTCCCCGAGGGCTGGGGCGGCGCAGTGGATGCTGAACTTGAAAAGGCAGTGGACGCGAAACTCGCAGAGCTGCTTCAACTGCACGGCCCGCCCAAAACATAGATCGCTTGCGCGGCTCAGAACGGGGAGTCCGCCGCCTGCGCTCCGCTCGCAATCCCTCAGGGCTTTGTGGAGAACACCCCGAGCATGCGCTCGTAGACGTCGGGGTGGTTCTGGATCTCGTGGTGGAGCATGCCGCTGACCCGGTCCGTGTGCACGTCGAAGGACTCCTCCACGGTCGTCGGTCCGCTCGCGCTCTTCGTCCGCACGATGAGGTCGCCGAGCAGCTGGCCAACGGGGTGATCGGGGTTTTCGGTCAGGGTCGCGGCGATGAACGCGTAGGTCACGCCGTCGAGCAGGGGCAGATCCTGGCGGTTGTTCTCGAGCAGGGCGTCGGCAGCGCGCCCCTCCCAGTCCTCGTCGATGAGGTAGCCGAAGCGCAGGTCCTTGATCCCGGCGCTGCGGGCGTTGATGATGCGGGCGGGGATCTGGGTCCCGGGCACGTCGACGAGTCCGAGCACCGAGGTGATGACGTTGCCCGCCTTCTCCAGCGGTGCGCCGAGGTGGGGGGAGCCGAGACAGAACACGTGGGTGAGCACGCCCGGCCAGCGCCGGTGCTCCTTCTCCCCGTAGTAGCAGGCGCTCCGGGCGACGAGCCCCCCCATGCTGTGCCCGATGAGCACGAGCTCCTCGCAGGGCAGCGCGTCCAGGAGATCGGCCAGTTGCCGACCGTTGTGGGAGATGTGGCGGCCAGAGTTGTAGCGGAGGAACACGGGCGTGTAGCCGCGGTCACGCTCGAGCAGGGTGCCGAAGTTCACCGCGGCGTCCCCGTGGTAGGCCTCGGCGTTCATGCACCAACCCCACTCGGTGGTGCTCACGCCGTGGACGAACAGCGCGATCCGTGGCGCCTCGATGTCCTGGGGCGCCACGTACCGATCGCCGAGGCGGAAGTGCATGCCCAGGTCGAGCGCATTGCCCTTTTCGTGCAGGTAGTCGCCGACCACCCCGTTCAGCGCGCCGATCGCCGCGTCCTCGAGCCACGGCGGCTGGTTGGTGCAGTCCGACCGCATGGGCACGATCGTGGGGATCGAGGCCGGATCGGTCGGAATCGCATCCAGCCCCAGATCGCCGAGCCCCGAGACGATGTCGTTCACCCCGTGGATGCTCTCGTAGACCACCCGCGCCGAGAACCTCCGGACCTCGTTCACCACCCGCGCCGGCTCGGCGATGGGCTCGATCTTCTCGAGCACCGCCATCACCTTCGCCGCCACCGACTCGTTGGCGTCCTCCACCATGTCCGTGGTGATGTCCACCGCGTCGTGGACAAGCTGCTTGAGGCCCCTGAAGCGTCGCATCGCGCCTCCCGGGTGGAAGATACCCGGTTGGACCGGTGGAGCCGGTACACTTCTCCTGGAGGCACCCATGCCGAGGAACGCCCTCCTTCTCCTCCTCGCCGTCGCGGCCGTCTCCTGCAAGAAGGACCAGGACACCACCGAGCCCTGCGACATCGACGAGCCTTCGTCGGACGCCACACTCCCGGTGGGCGAGGCGGGCCCGGGCCGGTGGATCCTCACCGACGGACGCGCCCTGGTCCCGGCCGGGGAGTGGCTGGACCTCGAGGGATGGGGCATCGACGTGGCGGTACACCCCACCGGCTCCTGGGCGGTTGCTTCCACCGCGGGGTACGGACGCAGGGTCCTGCAGCTGGTGGACCTCCAGGCGTGGGCCGTCGTCCAGGAGATCCTCGTCCCGGGCGCGTTCATGGGCCTGGCATGGGACGGCGACGGGTCCCGGCTCTACGCCTCGGGCTCGTCCGAGGACCTCGTGTACGCCTTCGACTTCACTGGCGACACGCTCTCCCTGGCCGCCTCCGGCGACGTACCCGGCTGGCCCCTGGCCGTGGCCTGGGACCCGGACCTCGACCTCGTCCTGGCAGCGTCAGCCGTGGACAGGGACCTCTCCCTCCTGGACCCGGAGACCCTGGAGCGCACCGACGTGGTCAGCCTCTGGTCCACCCCCTACGAGATGGTGGTCCTCCCGGACCGCGACGAGGTGCTGGTCTCCGCGTGGGACTCCGCCGAAGTGCTGGTCGTGGACCTGGTGTCCCGGATCGTGGTGGACCACATCGAGGTGGGGAAGAACCCGCAGGGCATGGCCCTGGACCCCGCGACCGGCCAGGTGCTGGTGCTGAACACCGACCACGACTCCCTGTCGGTGCTCGACCCGGAGACCGGCGTGGTACTCGAGACCGTGCCCACCAACCCCGACAGCCCGGACCTGTTCGGGAGCCAGCCCGTGGAGATCGCCCTGGATGCCGGCGACCGCCGCTTGTACGTGCCCCACGCCAAGGAGAACCGGGTCGCGGTGTACAGCGCCGACACCTTCGAGCTGCTCGGCTCCATCCCTACCGAGTGGTACCCCACCGCGGTGGCCCTGTGCCCGAACTGCCCGGGAGGGCCGCACCTCCTGGTGACCACGGCCAAGGGCACCGGCACCGGACCGCGCATGTCGGGGCAGTCGCTCCGCCGCATGCTCCGAGGCTCCATCGGGCGGATCCCGGTCCCGGACGACGTCGAACTGGCCGCCGTGACCGAGGAGGCGGCCGACGCGAACGCCCGGCCGGACACCCTGCACCCGGCCTCCTGTCCGGACGACTCCTTCTTCCCCGTGCCCACCGGTCCCGGGGTGTCCACCCCGATCGAGCACGTGATCCTGCTGGTCCGCGAAAACAAGACCTACGACTCGGAATTGGGCGACCTGGGGGTCGGTAACGGCGACCCCGACCTCGTGCTCTTCGACGAGACCATGACCCCCAACCTCCGGGCGTTGGCCAGGCGCTTCACCCTGCTGGACAACTACTACCAGCTCGGCGAGGACTCGATGCAGGGCCACAACTGGACCGTGTACGGGATGACCAACGACTACCTGGAGCGGCTCAACCCGTTCTCCGACGCCTTCTTCTTCCAGTTCACCGTCGAGGATGTGGGCGGCGTGGCCAATCCCCCGATCTACAAGCACCTGCACGACCACGGCATCGAGGTCACCAACATGGGCGAGGCGCTCGGCATGTTCGACATGGAGGGCGTCCTCGACCTCGACTTTCCGGGCATCGTCTACAACCCCAGCGTCAAGGACGAGGAGAAGGCGCGCTACGTCGCCAGCGTCATCGAGAGAGGAAGGCTACCCGCGTTCACCTACCTCCTCCTGCCCAACAACCACACCGTGGGCACCACCCCCGGATCCCCCACCCCGCAGTCGATGATCTCGGACAACGACTACGCGACCGGCTTGGTGGTCGAGGCACTCTCACGCTCGGAGTACTGGGACAATTCCGTGATCTTCCTCATCGAGGACGACGCGCTCCAGGGCGGTGACCACGTGGCCGGCCACCGCAGCCCTTGCCTGGTGATCTCGCCGTGGGCCAAGCGCGGGCACGTCTCCTCGGTCCAGGCGAGCACACCGTCGCTGCACCGCACCATCGAGCTGATCTTCGACGTGCCGCCGATGAACCGCTTCGACGCGGGCGCGACCCCCCTGTACGACGCGTTCACCACCGAACCCGACGTCGAGCCCTACGTGGCGCTGCCGCGGCAGATCCCGGACGAGGTCAACCCGAGCAATGCTCGCTATGCCCGGGAGAGCGCACAGATGGAGTGGCGCATCCCCGACCAGGCCCGCGGACTGGACCGGATCCTCTGGGCCCACTTCAAGGGGGAGGATCCACCCTGGGCCCTGGACGAGGACGGGAACCCACTGCCCATCCTCTTCGACGACGACGAGGCCGCGGAAGAGCGGGAGGCCTACGAGGCGGTGTTGCGGTACCTCGAGGAGCGGGGAGTGGAGATCTCCGCGGGAACTCCAGGAACTCCCTGACGAGGTCGTCGGGTAGACTCGCCGCCATGACCACGCCGCATCCTCCAGAACCGATGGTCGTGGGACTGGGGCGAAAGGCCTGGGTGCAGATCGGGCTATCCGTCACCAGCACCGCGATGTGGCCGCTCGCCATCGCAATCTACGCCATCCCATACCAGTTCAATCCGCACTCCTCTGCCTATGGAGGAACGGCGCTGGGGTGGCTCCTCGCCCTGACCCTTCTGGTGACGTTCTCCTTCGGTGTGATTCTCCCGTTCGTGTGCTTCCCCAGGGCCTTCCACATGTTCTCGCTCTACCGGCACATGCCCGTGGAGCAACGCGACACCGCTCGGCTGTTGCTGCCCATCGCGGGGATCGTAGGTCTCCTCACCCCGGTCCTCCCGATCGTGATGGTGCTGGGGTTCATGCCCTTTTGCCTGATCGGCTAGCCCGGGGACGTCGACTGGTGGTCGCGTCCCGCGGGCTCGACAATGTTCTCGATGGTCACCAGGCACGCATCGTCGGCCTCCTTGCCCCGGTTGGTCTCTGACGGTGCAGGGGGCATGCCAGGAGTGCGCTCGGCGTTGCTCGGGGTGTCTTGCGCACCACTGGGGCGACGCGTGTGTCGGATCGGCGACAGGGTGTCCACGGGAGGTTCCGATGCGAACCCCGTGTACAATCGGCCACGGCAAGGAGGAGACGCCATGCACATACCGACGATTCCCGCCTGCGGAGCCCTGGTGCTGCTCGGGGCCATGCTCGGGGCCTGCGGCTCGCCGACAGTCGACGAACCCACGGTGGCGCCTCCCGACGAACCCGCGGTGGCAGTTCCCGACGAACCCGCGGCGGCAGTTCCCGACGAACCCGCAGCGGCAGTTCCCGACGAACCCGCGGTGGCAGTTCCCGACGAACCCGCGGTGGCAGTTCCCGACGAACCCACCGCTGCGCCCATGGAGACCGCCCTACCGGACAAGCACGCGCTGGCGTTCTATTGCCAGTACATGAAGGACCTCGATCTCGCGGCGTTCATGGTGGGTCAACCAAAGAGGCTCCAAGAGGCCATGGCCGAGGACATGAAGGGCAAGGCCACCACCGGGGAAATCGCCGGATTCGACGCATTCTGGGCCCACCTGATGTCGATGGAGCCCGCGGAGAAGCAAGGGTGGATCGACGCGGGGATCGCCGCCCACGGACTGGACGCGGAGTGCATTGCCGTGAAGGGTCCCAGCACTGGAGGTTAGGGGGCTCCGGTGAGGTGACCCTTGCGGCGCGTGTTCATCGCTCCAACTTCCCGACGCGACCTGCTCCGGACCTTCGGCCTTGGTGGCGCGGCACTGGCCCTGGGCGCCTGCGACGGCGAGGAGACCGACACCGGGCCCAACCGAACCCTCGAGCCCTCTGAGCCCTGGAATGGCCTCGGTGCCGGCGACGATGCGCTCTACCCCGAGGGCATCCAGTCCGGTGACCCCACCCCGGACGGGGCGGTGCTCTGGACCCGGTACGTTGGGACCGCGGCCTTGGGCGTGGTCGTCGCTACCTGGGACGACAGCGGGTGGATCGAGCACGACGAGGTCCCGGTCACCCTGGCCGATGGAGGATTCGTCCACCACGAGATCGACGGGCTCGAGGCCGACCAGCACGTCGCCTTCCAGTTCCGCGACGCCGACAACCTCCTCTCCCCGGTAGCCCGCTTCCACACCGCCCCAGACCCTTACAACACCGGCCGGGTGCGCTTTGCCGCCTTCGGCGGGTGCCGGCACCAGAACCTCCCCTTCGCGTCGATGAGTGCGGCGGCGAACCGAGGTCCTCTCGACTTCGCCCTGTGGATGGGGGACACCATCTACGCTGACCCCCCGCACACCCTCGAGGGGTATCGCGCGACCTGGGCAGAGAACTTCGTGGTGCAGGGTTTTCGCGACCTGTTCGCCGTTACCCCGAGCATTGCAGGCTGGGACGACCACGAGGTGGCGAACAACTGGGACCAGGATCCCCCCGAGCCCGAAATGCTCGCCGCAGGGACCCAGGCCTTCTTCGAGCACGCCCCCATGCGGCGCCATCGCTCCCAACCCGACCGGCTCTGGCGCTCCTTCCGCTACGGCCACACCGTCGAGGTCTTCGTCCTCGACTGCCGTGGGGAGCGCATCTTCCGGGAGCAGTACATCTCGCCCGAGCAGATGGCGTGGCTGAAGCAGGGCCTCGCCACCTCGACCGCGACCTGGAAGGTGATCGTCAACTCCGTCCCGATCACCAACATGCCCGGCCCCTATGACGCCCCCATCTCCTTCGACGACCGGTGGGAGGCCTACCCGGAGGAACGCGCCGAGTTGCTCGACTTCATCACCGACAACGACCTGCAGGGCATCCTGTTCATCGGTGGCGACTTCCACCAGACCGCCCTGACCCGCATCGAGCCCGAGGGTCCCGCGAATCGCCTCCTGGAGTTCATCACCGGCGCCGTCAGCAGCAACAACAACCTCCTCGCTCCCCTCATCCAGGACGGCGAGCAGTTCCCCTACTCCGACGCCGTGTGGAGCACGACGTTGTTCGAGTTGACCCACTTCGGCTACGCCCGCATCACCGTAGTCGACGACGAGGACGAAACGGTGTTCGACGGGATGATCGATACCAGCGGCAACATCATCTGGTACGAGATGATCCGGGCGGCCGACCAGCGGTAGGGCAGGCCTTAGAGCCAATGCCGATCACTTGAGCGCTGGGCGGCGAGCTTTCAGCCACCAGCCAAGATGCTCACGGTGAACTGCACGCACGCGCAGTCGAGATCAAGAAGATGCTGACGGCGTTTCACAGAAAGCTCGCTGGCTGATAGCTGATAGCTGATAGCCGACGGCTGCTAGAGCATGAGCGGGCTGTCCGGCCCCACCGGGATCCCGGCCAGGTACCACAACACCATCATGATCACCCAGCCCACCAGCAGGAAGGAGGCGTAGGGAACCAGATAGGACAGCACGGTCCCCACCTTCGCCTTCTCGGGGTCGATGTCGGCGATCCACCCCAGCAGGATGGGGAAGAAGGGGTAGAGCGGGCTTACGCAGTTGGTGATCGAGTCGCCCAGACGGTAGAGCAGCTGGGTGAAGGCCGGGTGCAGGCCCAGCCCCATGAACATGGGCACGAAGATGGGCGCAAAGATCGCCCACTTGGCCGAGGCGCTGCCCATGAACAGGTTGGCGAGCGCAACAATGATGATGAAGGCGACGAAGAAGGGGACCGGAAAGGACTCCATTCCCATGGCCCGCAGCAGGCTGGCCCCCTCGATGGCGATGAGCTGGTCGAGGTTGGCCCACTGGAACATGCGCATGAACTGGGAGATCACCAGGATCAGGACGATGTAGGCGCCCATCCGGCGCATCGAGTCGGTCATGTACTCGATGATGTCGTCGGCCTGCTTGATGGTGCCGGCCGCCAGGCCGTAGGCGACGCCCCCGACGGCGAAGATGGTGAACAGGATGGGCACCAGACCCTTGAAGAAGGGGGAACGCCAGACGAGCGCCGGGTCGGGGTCGGGAGTGCGGAGCAGCCCGGTGGAGGGGACGACGGTGAGCAGCCACAGGCCGATGGCGACGACGACGGCGATGACGGCAATGCCCAGGGCCCGCTTTTCGAGGGCGGTGATCCCCCCGACCGGCCCGTCCAGCTTTTCCACACCGGCGTCCCCCACGCGGGGCAGGGTGAAGCGCAGGGTCACCCAAGTGCCGATCGCGGCCAGGAAGACCACCGAGGCCGACATGAAGTACCAGTTGCAGAAGACGTTCACCTCGGGGTCACTGCCCGTCGCCGCGTTGGTGAGCGACATCGCCAGCACATCGGTGCCCGCGGGCAGGAAGTTCGCGGTGAACCCGGCCGTGGCCCCCACGTAGCCGACCAGCAAACCCGCGATCGGGCTGTGCCCCATCTGCTTGAAGATGGCGGCCGACAGCGGCGGGATGACCACGATGCCGGCGTCCGAACCAACGTTCCCGCAGGCGCCCAGAGCGAACATCACCGGGATGACCATTCGGTCGGGGACGGCCAGCGCGATGCCCCGCATGGCGGTGGGGATGAGCCCCGAGCCCTCCGCGATGGCCACCCCCATCAGCATCACCAGCACCAACCCGAGCGGCTCGAACTCGGCGAAGTTGGTGACCATGCTCAGGACGAACCAGGTGAGCCCCTCCCGAGACATCAGCGAGCGCACCGGGACCTGCTCGGCCTGGTTGACCACGTGGACCCGGTAGGTGCGGCCCGGCTGCAACGCGGCGAAGGCGTCGGTATCGATGTGGAGGTCGGCCAGCTCGCTACGGTCGATGGGGGTGTCCACGACCACCGCGTCTCCCGCGGTGATCACGATGTGGAGGTCGGACAGGCGAGGGTTGTGGGATGCGGCGCCGAGGTTCACCGTGATCCCCTCGCCGTCGAGCCCGATCTCCACCAATCGACCGTTCACCCGGCGGCCGTCCACCTGCTCGGTGAGGAGTTGGGTCTCCGGGCGCTCGACCGAGACCCCGAGCGCCGCCATGCCCGCCGAGACGGCGATTACGATGACCACCAGGTAACAGAACAGCCAGAAGGGGTGTGGGAGCTTGTTCCCCACGCGCTCTACCCCGTCGAGCATCCACATCGTGAGCTTCCGCCTCGTCACCCTTCCTCCACGACGGCCCCCCCATATCCCGACGATCCGCCGCGCACGTAACCCGCGGCCCCACGCCTCGAGCGCCGGGGACGCCTCACGCCGGTCTTCAATTGGCGGCAGGTTGTCCACGATGGGCGACGCGGAGTGCGGAACCTCTGCTGTCAGATCAGAACCGGCCTGTCAGCGTCAGCCCCCGCTGGTCCTCGTGCGCCCACGGCTGGACGT
>JAFDJI010000462.1 GCA_019307545.1 Deltaproteobacteria bacterium
CACAGCCCCAGGAGGAGGAACGCCCCGCCGCGGTTGTTTTCGCCGTCCGCGTCGAGGTCGGGGGCGCCGATGAGCACCCCCGGAGTGCCACCAGCCGTCACCGCGCCGGCGACTGCCACCGAGGTGCCGACGTGGTCGCGGGTCGCCGCGCCCACCAGCATCGAGTCGATCCCCGCCGACAGGTCCAACTGGCTCTTGTTGGGTGCATGCCAGATGTACACCGCCCCTTCGTCGTACCCGCCCCCGTTGTGTTCGGGCGCACCCATGACCAGATCCTCTACCCCATCATCATTCAGGTCCACGCCGCCCGCCACCGCGGCGCCGAGCGCTTCGGTAGCTTGCCCACCGGTGATCAGGGTTCCCCAAGCCGTGTCGAGCGACAGGACGCCGGTAGTCAGGTCGTCTCCGTACACCACGTACACCACGCCCGCGTTGTTGCCCGCGGCCGGATCGGAGCCTGGGGCGCCCACGATCAGGTCCGCGAATCCGTCGTTGTCGAGGTCGCCCGCACCGGCCACCGCGAACCCCGCCGCGTCGAGGAAGTGGTCACCCTCGAACCTGAGGTCCACCGTCACGAGGTCCTGGTCCTCGGTGTCTTCATCCAGGGAGCGCCCGCGTACCAGGTAGACCACGCCTCGCTCCTCTCCCCCCACCCGGCCGCGCGGCGCTCCGATGGCCACATCGTCGTAGCCGTCGTCGTCGAAGTCGCCGATGAAGGCCACCGCCGCCCCCGCGCGGTCCCCGTCGTCGGCACCGTGAAGCCGAAGGTCAGCGTCATCGAAGGTAAGCAGCGGAGCCGGCTCTCCCAGGATCACCGCCGCGCGGCCCGGACCCGCCCCGAACCCCTCGGCGAAGGGCGCGCCGACGACGATGTCGTCCACCCCATCCGCATCGAAATCGCCCCCTCCGGAAACGGCCTCGCCGAACTGATGGTTGGTGCCCGTGCCCCGAATCACCACGTCCGCTTCGTCCTCGAGGTCGTGGTCGCCCGTGGGGGGGTCTCCATAGATCAGGTAGGCGGTGCCGGCGCGAACGAGGCCTCCCACCTGGCGGTTCCAGACCCCCACCACCACATCGCCCAGGGCATCGCCGTCGACGTGTCCCGCGGCCGCGAGCGCCGTCCCGGCGAGGTCGTTGATGTTGCCGCCATGCCAACGGCTGTCCGCCTCTTCGGCCGACAGGTCGATGGAACCCGACACCGGAGCGTGGAAGAAGAACACCGCCCCGGTGGCCGCCATCAGGTCCGTTTGGGCATCCCGGGCGCCGATCATCCAGTCGTCCAGGTCGTCCCCGTTCAGGTCTCCAGCGCAGGCGACCGCGATGCCGAGCGCATCGCTGCCGTTCTCCCCCAGCCAGTCCGCGGCGCTCGTGGCTGGGTCGAGCACCGCGAAGTCCGGGAGCCCGCACCCCTGCTCCGGGTTGATGTCGGGATCCTCGTCGTTGCAGTCGCCGGCCTCGCGTGCGTACCCCTCCTCTTCCTCCTCACAGGAGAGGAGCGAATCCGAGGCCACCCCGTAGTCGTCGTTGTCCTGGTCGCGGTACCAGGTCAGGAGGCCCAATGCCTCGGGATCGTCGGTGTCTCCGTCACAGTCGTCGTCCCAGGTGGTGGCGCAGTCCTCCCGGGCATTGGGGTTCACCTCCGGTTTGTCGTCGTCACAGTCGCCCGGGTTGCGGATCCGACTGCCCACGGGGTCGCAGCTCAACACCGGGGCCGGCCCCATGTCGCCCCAGCCGTCACCATCGGCATCCACGTACCACAGGGCATCTGCAGCCCCGTTCTCCACGACGCCGTCGCAGTCGTCGTCGGAATCCGCGCAGGTCTCCGTGGCGTCGGGGTGGATGGTGGACACCGTGTCGTCGCAATCATCGGGTTGGGCGACCATGCCCGGGATCGGCTCACAGGACACCACGCTCACCGCGTCGTTCCCCCACCCGTCCCGGTCCCAGTCCTCGTAGTAGGTGGTGGCGTCCACCACCGGGTCGTCCTCGTCATCCACCAGGGTGTCGCAGTCGTTGTCGATCCCGTCGCACAACTCCTGCGCATCTGGATTCAGGTTCTGGTCGTCGTCGTCGCAGTCACCGGCGTCCGGTGCGTACCCCTCTGGCCGGGTGCACCGCTCGACGGTGCCGTCCAGGGTGCCGAAGTCATCACCGTCGTGGTCGACGTACCAGGTCGGCGCCCCGACCAGCTGTGGGTCCCTGTCGTCCACCAGCAGGTCGCAGTCGTCGTCGTACCCGTTGCAGATCTCCGGCGCCCCGGGATGGACGTTCGAGTCGCCGTCGTTACAGTCGACCTCAACGTCCCACCCGTCGCTATCGTTGTCGACCCAGGTCATCCCCTCCCAGGGGGGCAGGTCGGGCAGGCAGCCCGTCAACCCCAAGAGGAGCGGGACCGCGAGGAGGCGGCCGTCCATCACCGCTTGCCCGTCGACCCGACGGTGACCGTCAGCCCACCCCCGTCCGGCCCCAGCCACGGGGCGAAACCCACCTCGGCGTCCACGAATCCCAGCATGCTCGCGCCGACCAGTACCGCTCCCCCCGCGGTGACCAACCACCCGATGCCGTGGATGGCGCGCCATTCCTCGTAGTGCTGGTCGACCTCGTCGTACTGCTCACGGGTGGTCGCCTCCTCCGCCGCGCGGTAGTCCTGCTTGCCCCTGACGTAGGCGAAGCCACTAACGCCAAGGCCTGTGACCATGGCGACCCCACCGGGCGCGGTCAGCCACCACACCGGGTGCTTCTTCTTCGCTTTGGGAGGCGCCGAAATGGGCATGGGAGCCGTTTCCGGGACCTCTGGCTCGGGCTCGGGCACCTCTGCCACTGGCTCCTCGGACAACATCTCCCACTCCGGAGCCCCGGTCGTTCCACACCAGGTGTGCTCCTCGTAGACCACGTAGACCACGAACCCCTTGCCGAGCACCGCCCCGAGCAGGGTGGAGAGGTCCCCACCGAGGTCCGCATCGTCCGGCCAGGCCACCGCCCCCGGGGGCAGGACCGACGGGAGGAGCAGGGTGGCGGTCTCCCCCGCCTCCAAGTGGACCTGGACGGTGGCCACCCTGGCGCCCCCGACCTGGACCAGGTGGTCGCCGGGCGACAGCGTCACGTCGCCTCCGATGCGCCGCCCATCGACATGGAGCTGGGCAACCTCTGCCCCGGGAATGACCTGGAGTGCCTGCTTCGGGGCGTCGGCAAGCTCGATGCGCGCCCCCTCGAACAAGGGTCGGGGATCGGGGGCGTAGTTGTCGTCCCAGACCAGAGCCGGGTCGAACAGGTGTGCTTGTCGAAAGGCCGCCTTGGCCGGCTGCAGGTCGCGCGAATGGTAGAGCGCGATGCCCCGCAGGAACAGGATGCGCCCCGCGACCGCCCCATCCACGGCCTCGACCAGACACCCGAGCGCCTGGTACGCCACGTCGAGGTCCTTCACGGCCTGTTCGTACTCCATGAAGGCCATGGAGCCTTCCGCGACCTCCGCGGCCCCGCGCACGTCGTCGTTCGTGGTGGGCGAGCCGGCGCAGCGGTCCACGCGTCCCGAGCCGACGAGCACTGGTGCTCGGGTAAGGAGGAGGTCGCTGATGTTGGCTGCGCGGAGGGAGGTGCGCTCGACATCGGCATCTTCGGACACCTGGGTCAAGACCGCATCCACATCCTCGGTGGCGTGGATCACCAGGTCCGCAGCTTGGGTCGTGGGCGCCCACATCATCGCCGCCAGGAGCACACCCCATCGCGTCAGCGGCGCTGGCATTCGGCCCCCGCGTTGTAGTCCCAGCACACCAGCTTCCCCTGGCCGCCGACAAGGTCGACGGTGATCTCCTTCCGACCCCCCTTGGTGCCCTCCAGCACCAACCCGTGCGAACCCGCGGGCACCTGTCCGGTGAAGGGCGTGCGGCCCACGTGGCTGCCATCGATGTACAGCAGGCTGTAGTAGGGGACCGAGTTCACCCTCAGCTCCACCAGCACCGGAGCCGTGATCGGTTCGGGTTCGGGTTCGGGCTCGGGCTCGGCCACCGGGTGTACCACGACGATCCGCTTTGGCTCGGGGGTGGGCTCCACGGCTGGGGGCGACACGACCACGGGCGTTGGCCTTGGGGCAACCG
>JAFDJI010000061.1 GCA_019307545.1 Deltaproteobacteria bacterium
CCCGGAAGCGGCGAGACGGTCCAACTCGGGGGAGGTTGGTCGATCGTACCCCCACGCCCCCAGGTGATCGGCGCGCAGGGTGTCGATGACCACCAGGACCACGTTGGGCCGAGAGGCGGGCCGCGACCCAAGGAACCACGATCCGACCACGAGCAGCGCCAGCGCAACCACCAGCGCAAGGAGCCGGGCTCGGGACATCTCGTTCCTCCGCGACCCCAACTAACCGCTAAATGCGCCGCCCTGGGTGTCCAGGAGCATAATGAAATGCGCGGATGCCTCCTGGGTGGGCACCACGAAGCCCATGATGGGTGGGATGGGCACCGAGATGTCGATCTCGACCGCATTGTAGCCGCTCACCACCAGGGGTACTGCGTCGATGACGCACGCCTGGTCGCAGGGGATGCCCATGGTGTTTAGCCAACTCGACGCGTTGCCCTCCGCCAGGGTGGCCACGACGGTGGGGTCCGCCGAGGCGCCCACCGAGTGGCGAACCGCTTCTCGTGCCGCTTGGGTGACGACGTGCTCCTGGCTCATGAAGTACGCCAGGTCGAGCACCGCGGAGAACAGGATGACCAGCAGGGGCAAGGTGAGGGCGAACTCCACCGCGGACGCGCCCCATCGCCTCCGATCACGTGGGGTCATCGCGCGGTGTGTGTGGGTTCTGCGCCTCATCACTGCACCAGGGAGATCGGGACCTGTTGCGCGATCTGCCGCAGGATGACCGACAACTCCGCAGCCTCGTCGGTCTCGTTGAAGTTGCCCAGACCTGTGGTGAGGGAAGCCAGGAAATCGCGCTGGGTCTGGGAGTCGGATCGGTTCAGGGACACCGGGTAGATGCTGATGGACTTCGACGCCGCCAGAGCCGTCATGTCCCGCGCGCGGGCACTTCGCGCTTCCACCGTGGAGAAGCCGTCTGAGACGAGGACCATCACCTTCTCCGTGTAGGTGTCGTCAGAAGACTCGAACAGACCGATCGCGGTGTCGATCCCCACCCCGTCCCTGGTCCCGTCGCCTCGCTTGGCCCATTGGGCACGGATGTCGTCCGCATCGCCCTGCACGACCCGCAACGGCATCCCCAGGGCCTCGCGCTGGGGTGCCGCACCGTCCCGCGTTTTCCAGGGGTCGCTGGCGAGCCGGACCATCCCGATCTTGTCGTCCGGGAGGCCGTTGCCCACCAGGTTGTCGAGCATCACCAGGGAGGCCTCCGCTGCCATGGCAACGTCGTTCTCGGGCCAGCCGTCGAGGTCCATTGCCACCAGGATCTCCCTCGAGCGGAACGCCGCGATTGTCGGAACCGGGGAGGCCACCTCCACCTGCGGGCTGTAGAACCCTATGAGCAGGTCCACCGGCCCCCCTGGCGACCCCTGGGTGCGACGCACCCGCACCTGGACGGCGTTGACATAGGTGGAGGTCGGGTCGAAGGCCCGGCGGGAGAAGTCCCAACCTCCGAAGAGGATGTCCTGGACCGGGTCGACCTCCACTGGCAGACCGGCGATGCGATGCAGCCGCATCACCTCCTGCGCGAGGGCTCGCGATTCGGAGAGGGTGCCCCCCTGTTTCATCTCGACCAGTGCAGCGTGCGCACCGGCATCCGCGGCGTTCTGCGCCTGGATCGCCGCCAGCTTGATGTAGCCCACGTCGATCACGAAGGCAGACAGGCCGAAGAGCACGCTCAAGACGAGCGTGATCGTGACGAGGTAGCTACCCCGGTTCCCTGCATTCCGGAACCCCGCCTCGAGTTCGCACCGGCTCGGCCTGCGGCTCATCACCTCTCCTCAGCCAGTTTCGACCACGACCGCGTGTGTGGCGCATCTCTCCAGGTTCCCCCTTACATCTCCCGGGTCCTCACACAGCACCGCCCGGAAGAACGCGGGACCCCGAAGTCGGGCCCCATCGAGGAGAATGCCCTCCTCGGGACCCACCCGGTGCACGCCCGCGCTGAGGAAGGTCTGTTGCGTGTCCGGGAACACCTGGCCCCGGCCCTCCTGGACCAACACCAGGTACCCCGGCTCCTCGGCGGTGACGGTGAAGGAGACCCGGCCCTCCTGGATCAGGGCGACCAGGTGAACGCTTCCGTGCGGGATCCCCTCCGGAGTCAGCAGGAACCGCGGCATGATCGCGAGCGCGACCGCTGCCGCCAGTGCCAATCCCACCTTCAATCCACGCCGAGCACGGCGTCGAGTGGGTGGCCTCTCGGACACGGTTGCCCTGTGGGCCAGGGCTTCTTCCAGGCTCGGACCCTCCAAGCGGGGCAGAAGCGCGATCTCTTCGGCGAGCGCCATCGCCTCGCGGTGCTCACGTACCGCCGAGATGTCGCTGGTGAGCAGCGCCTGCTGCGCATCTCGTTCTGCAGGGCTGAGATCGTCCGGACGGATGCCGATCAAGTCGTCGTGGTCGTTCATCTGGGCACCTCTTCTTCGGACTCCAGGAGTTTCCGCAGGAGCTTGCGGGCATAGGAAAGCCGGGACCGCACCTGCTGGTCGTCACAACCGAGGATCTCAGCCACCTCTTTGGATGGGAGGTCCTCGTTGTAGTAGAGGAGCAAGATCGAGCGGTGGGCCTCCGGGAGCTTTGCCATGGCGCGCTCCAGCTGCCGAAGCCGCTCGGTCTGCATCGCGTGCCCCTCCGGGGTGACCGATTCGGACCTCGCGTCATGGGCGTCGGGGAACAAGGGGATGATCCGCCGCCGCTGACGGAGCCGATCGATGCACAACCGATGGACCACCGTGTACAGGAACGCGCGCAACGAGCCTCCGGGCCGCCACGACCCCTCCAGGACCCGGCAGAAGGCCTCCAGGGCAATCTCCTCTGCCTCCTCGCGACGGCGCACCATTCGCCACGCGTAGGAGGTGAGGCGGCCACGGTAGCGTTCGAAGAGCCGCGCGAAGGCCTGCTCGTCCCCATCCTTGTACGCAAGGAACAAGGCTTCGTCGCTCAGATCTGGTCCGGGCTCGGGCAGGCGATCCGCCATCAGCATGCGCGTGCTACCTCCGAGTATAGATAGAACGGGGATCGGCCCGATACGTGGACCGCGACGGGTCACACAAATCCGTCCTTCAGCGCGCGTCCCAGGATTCCAGCATTCGTAGGGCGGCTTTCGCCTTCGCATCGCGTCCCAGGCCGTCCCACTGCTGAGCGGCGAACTCCCATGCCTGTCGGGCCCGGCCCCCCTCCCCCTCGGCCTGGGCACCACGAGCCGCCAACTCGTAGAGCCAGGCAACATCGGGATCGCGAAGATGGACCGCAGCCAGGATCTCCACAGAGGCGAGCAGGTGTCGGTCCCAACCCGCCCAGTCGCCCTTCTTCGCGCAACCCTGGAGCAATCCGGCCCGGGCCAAGGCGACCATGCCGCGCCAACCCTGCGTCTGGAGGTCGATCAGGCACTCCCGCAGCATCGGATGGGCCTCGTCCACCCGATCCGCCGCGAGGAGCACCAGCGCCAGGTCGACCAGGGCCTGGGCGGCTTGGGCGAAGTCGTAGCGAGTGCACAGGCGCAACGCCTCACGACAGAGCGAATCGGCATCCTCGATCTTCCCCGTGTGCCGAGCGACGGCCGCAAGGCCCCTGAGCGCACGCGCAAGCCCCGGGCTCTCCCCAAAGGCCTGGTACAAGGTGCGCGCGCGCCCGAAGCACGCGGCGGCAGCCACCGAATAGCCCTGCAGCACCGCTACCGAGCCCAGCCCGATCCAGCACAGGGCGGCGCCCGAGGTCTCCCCGCCGTGCAGCTCCAAGGCGCGCTCGAAGCACGCTGTCGCCTGGTCGGCATTCCCGCGGGCGCACCAGACCTCGCCCCAGCGGGTGAGTGCTTCGGCGAGCAACGCGGCATCCCCCCAGACCTCGGCCAGTTCCCTCGCCTCGCTGAGGAACGCGTCGGTCTCCGCCGGGTGGCCCAAGATGTGGAAGACCCATCCGAGGTTCAGGAGCGCCCGCGAACGAAGGTCGGGAAAGTCGTACTGCTCAGCGATGGATGCGGCAATCCGCGCCCAGCGCGCCCCTTGTTTGTGGTGGCCCCGAATGATCTCGACGCGCGCTCGGAGCACCCAGGCCTCGACCCGCCGCCGATCCGGCCCGGGGAGCACAGCGGTCGCGATCGCCCGGTCGATCTCCTCCAAGAGCGCCATCGCGGCCCCGGAGTCCCCCTTGCGCAACCACAGGTGCACCCCTGCCAGCAACTTCTCGACGGCGGCCTCTGCCTGGCCCGCAAGCAAGAGGTGTCGACCCAATCGCTCGGGGTCCTGCCCTCGTCCCCGCCGTTGCAGGACGTTGGCGCAACATTGATGGTGCGACTGG
Source organism: Deltaproteobacteria bacterium (assembly GCA_019307545.1). GTDB lineage: Bacteria > Myxococcota_A > UBA796 > UBA796 > JAFDJI01. Next base: position 4,291 of record JAFDJI010000061.1, read on the forward strand.
AGCCGGCCCGCCTCCCTGGCCAGACGCTCCACGCTCTCCCGGAGCATGCCGTGCGCGAAAGACCACCGACCCTCGTCCTCGTGCGCGACCACCAGCCTCTGGTCCAGAAGGCGCTCAACCAGTGTTGACGACGCCACCACTCCTGCCTCGGTGCACGCTTCCTTCCACTCCTCCTGATCGACCTCCTGGCCCAGCGCAGCGGCAATCTCCAGGGCAACCCTCACCTGTGGATCCGCCACGGCCAGCACTTGCCGCAGGCGATCCATCCACACCTGGTGCAGATCGTCCGGGAGTGGGAGCTTCTCCCCAGGTCGCATCCGGAACCCACGAGGTCCGGCCACCAGGACCCCCCGGTCCACCCAATCCGTGACCAACTGCACCGCGAACAACGGGTTGCCTTCGGCACGCGCCGCGACCTGGGCGGCCAGATCCGGCTCCACCCCGAGAAGCTCCGCCACAAGTTTCCTGCCGCTCTCGGCGTCCAGCGGACCCACGGGGAGGTCCACCGACCGGGCGCTCCGGCGGATGGCCTCCACCAGGCTCGCGGACTCCTCCAACCCGACGAAGTCCTCGCGCCAGGTGACCAGGAACAGCACTGGAGGGGCACCCCGCGCAAGCACCTGCTCGACGAACTCGAGCGCCTCGACACCCCACTGGACGTCTTCGAGCAGGAGCACCACGACCCGGTCGCTCGCGAGCCGCTCCAAGAGCTTCCGCACCACCGCATGTCGCCTGACGCTACCCACCGAGTGACCGGGTCCGTCTTCCCCCTCGTGCGCCGGGGCTCCGATGAGGTCTGCCAGCTCGTCCACCTCTTCGGAGTCGGGCGTGCCCCATGCGCTCAAGGCGGCCTGGATCCGGTATCGGGCCTGTTCTCGGGTCAAACCCACCGTGTGGAAGCGTCGAGCGAGCAGGCGTTCCAGCCCCTCCCGACCCGCGTCGTGGGGGCTATGGGCGAGCACGAGCGGGATCGCGACGCCCAACTCCGAGGAACGGCGCGCCATCCACTCACCGAGCCGGCTCTTGCCGCACCCCGGCTGTCCGCGGAGAAGGACCGCCACTGGGCTGCGCTCCTCTCGTACCCTGGACAGGGCATCCCAAAGGACGTCCCGTTCCCGCTCCCGATCCACCAAGGGAATCGACCGGAGTCCGAACAAACCCAGGCCGGTACCCAGGGGGCCAGGTGTGCTGTCGGAGACCGGGCGGCGCCACTCTCCCGGCAATGGCGGGCGCGCGCCGCCCTCGAGGGACGCCGCCCAACCAAGGGCCGTGCACTGGAGCGCCTCTGGCAACCACCGTGCGGGCCCATCCCCGACAAACCGGGTCCCCCCGTGCGGCGGGTCCGGTAGCTGCCGCAGTGTCCAGGCAGCATCCGCAGCACATTGGAAACGATACTTGAGGTCCTTCTCCAGCAGTTGCCTCAGCCAGGCCTCGAAGCCCTCCGGGACTGGGACCCTGGGATGCAGCGCCGGCGGCTCCTCGCCGAGATGGGCCTGCATGGCCTCCATGCGGCTCGCGGTACGGAACGGGGGATGCCCGGCGACCAGCGCCCAGCCCAGACATGCCAGCGCATAGAGATCCGTCCACGGCCCGAAGTCGCGCCACTCCCCAACGAACTGCTCCGGGGCCATGTAGGAGGGCGTCCCGGCGGTGGTGGATGCCTCCCAGGGAAACTGGCGATCCAGGGCGTGAGCCAGGCCAAAGTCCGTCAGCTTGATGCACGGTTGGTGTTTGCCCAGGAGCACGTTGCCGGGCTTGAGGTCCCGGTGGATCACCCCTCGCGCATGCGCATGCGCCAACGCATCCAGGAGCGCGGGCAACAACGCCCGCAACTCCATCCAGGAGAGCTTCTCCCTCCGGAGCGCCAGCGAGCCCCCGTCCGCAAGCTCCATCGCCAGGTAGGACAACCCCGGCACCAGGAAGACCGCTTGGATCGATTCCGCCTCGGTCACCTCGCCGTGATCGAACACCCGGATCACGTGGGGATGCCGCAGGGCTGCTACCGCCCGCACCTCGTTGCGGAACGCCGCCCGGTACATTGCGTCCCGCACCGCCTCGGCGGAGAGGACCTTCACTGCGACGGGACCCTCCGTGCCCGGGTGTGTGGCCCTCCACACCTCGCCCGTGCCGCCCCGGCCGATCTGCTTGGTGAGTTGGAAGGAGCCGAGCCGAATCATGGCACCCGTCATATTCTCTTGGCGCACATCGGGGGACCCATTGGGAACCACAGAGCAAGGAGCGCTCGCCGGTTTGCGAGTGGTCGAGTTCGGGCCGTACGTGGCGGCACCGCTCCTCGGCATGTTGCTCGCCGATCAGGGCGCCGAGGTGGTACACGTCGCCCACCCGGAGCGCCCCGGTACCCCTTGGGGGGTCGTGCTTCATCGGGGGAAGCAGCGTCTGTCCCTCGACCTGTCCGAGCGCGCCCACCAACTGGTCGCACGGGAGGTAGTGGCGCGAGCGGATGTGGTGGTGGACGGGTTCCGCCCAGGCGTCCTCGAGCGTATGGGCATCGACCACGAGGAGATCCGCGCCGAGGACAACCCGGCCCTGGTCAGCTGTGCCTTGCCCGGTTTCGCCGCCGAGGACCCCCGATCGGACCTGCCGGCATGGGAGGGCGTGATCGGCACCATGATGGGGCTGTACGAGTCTCCGCTGCGAAGGCGACCCCTCTTCACCCCGATAACCATCGCATCGGTCACCGCAGCACTGTACGCCGCGACCGCGGTAGGGATGGCCCTGTACGCCCAAGAACGCGACGGTGAGGGCCAACACGTGGCGGTGCCCCTGTACGACGCCACCTTCGCGGTGCACGCGCTCACCGCCCTGTTCACGATGCGGCCGCCGCGGTCGTGGACACCGGCGCAATGGGGTGCAACACCCTTCATCGGCGCATGGCGGGCCGGCGATGGGCGGTGGGTGTACCTGCATGCGGGGTTGCCAAAGCACTTGGGCCGGTTCCTCGATGTGGTGGAGGAGATGGGCCACGTTCGGCAGGTCGCCTCGATGCGGCGCGTCTTGTCCGAGCAGACCCTCGCCGACCCGATTGCCGTCGGCACCGTGCGGGAGGCGATGCGGATCCAGCGCCTGCTTCGTGGCCTGTTCCGACGACGTCCCGCGGCGGAGTGGGAGGAACGGCTGGCGGAGGCCGGCCTGTGTGCGGTGGTGCCGCGAACGCCCCGCGAGTGGTTGGCGCACCCCCAGGCCCGCGCCTCGGGGCAGGTGGTTGCGCTCCGCGACCCACACCTGGGCGAGGTCGTCCAGCCCGGGATGGCCGTATGGCTTTCGCGAACCCCGGGCGCGCCTCGGCCGCGCACCGCGGATTCCGTCGCTGTCCAGACGCTGCTCGAGTCCTGGGACCAACGCGACACGCCTTCCCAGCCGGAACGGGCCGAGAGCGCGCCGCCGCTGCAGGGGCTCCGGGTGTTGGACCTCTCCCAGGTCATCGCCGGGCCCACCGCCGGACGCACCCTCGCCGAGTTCGGTGCAGAGGTCCTGCGGATCGAGAATCCACACCTGGACGCACCCTGGGTGGCCGCGTTCCACACGGCGTTCAACGCCGGGAAACGCAGCGTGGCCCTCGACCTGGCGAGCGACGCCGGTCGAGAGGCCTTCTGGCGCGTGGTGGAAGACTTCGAGCCGGATGTCGTGCTGGACAGCTACCGCGGCGGGGTGGCGGCGCGCCTGGGCGTGGACCCGTCTCGGCTGCGGAAGCAGATCCCCGGCGTGGTGATCACCCACATCAGCGCGTATGGCTCGGAGGGTCCCTGGCGCGGCCGTCCAGGGTGGGAGCACACCGCACAGGCTCTTACCGGGGTCCAGATGGACTACGGCGGTGCGTCCGGTCCTCAACTGGTTCCCCTCACCTTCACCGACCTCGGCACCGGGCTCCTGGCGACCTTCGGGACCGTGCTGGCCCTGCTGCACCGACGTCGCACCGGCGAAACCCAGGAGGTGGAGGCGCGCCTCAGCGCGACGGCGACCCTGATGCAATCGACCTACCTCTTCGACCATCGGGGCAAGCCCTGGGACCACGCTCGTGGCCAGGACGCCCTCGGTTGGGGACCCCTGCATCGCTTCTACCAGGCACGCGATGGGTGGTTGTTCTTCGGCGCACCCGAACAACTGGTGCCCGACCTGGCGCAGGTGCCGGGGCTCGGATCGCTGGACGAAACCCCACGGGACCACTGGGACCGAGCACTGGCAGCGGCCTTTGCCACGGCACCGATCTCGGTCTGGCGAGCCCGCATCCAGGCCGCAGGCCTGGCACACCGGGTCGCGGTGGTCCGCCGCGTCCGTCCCAGCACCGCCCTGGGCGATCCGCGTGCCCTCACCCAGGGACTGGTGCGCTCTCGGCGCCACGCAGGGGTGGGTCGGGTGACGGAGGTCGGCACGCCCGTCACCCTCTCCCGGACGCCCCTGCAACACCTGCGACCCGCACCACCGCGCAGCGCCGACACCCGTGATGTCCTGGAGCGTCTGGGCCTGCAGGTCCCCGATGGCGCGCCCTTGCCGGAGGACCAGGTGGAGGACCCCTCCTGGTCGGTCCGTCGAGAGCTGGAGTGGGCCGGCGTCCAACTGAAATGGGCGTTGTATCTGGCCTCGATGCGAGTGAAGCTCCCCCTGCGCGGCCGGTGACGTCTTTGGCGCCCGGCGGTGTCACAGTAAGCGAAACCCGAGAGAGCCAGCCTTTGGCGGTTGACCTGGAGACCTGGTACAGACGGTTTGGGCCGATGGTCCTGCGCCGGTGCCGTGCGCTCCTTCGCGATGAGGAACAGGCGATGGAGGCCATGCAGGACGTGTTCGTGGAAGTGCTTCGTCGGCAGGATCGGCTCATCGTGGCCGCGCCCTCGTCCTTCCTCTACACCACCGCGACCCACGTCTGCCTGAACCGGATCCGCAGCGCCAACCGAAAGCCCTCGGACCCCCGCGGACAGCTCATCGAGCGCATCGCCCATGCACCCGATGCCGAAGATCGCGCCCTGGCGAACTCGGTACTCGGTCGCATCTTCCAGCGAGAGGAGCGCTCCACCCGGGTCATGGCCGTGCTGTTCCTCGTCGACGGGCTGACGCTGCAGGAGGTGGCCGCCGAGGTGGGCCTCTCCGTGTCCGGCGTCCGCAAACGGCTCCGCAAGCTGCGCGATCATGTGGCCGCGCTGGAGGCACCATGAGTCCAGACCGCGTCCCCGACCGGCTCCTGGAGCGCTACGCGCTCGGCGAGTTGGCAGAGGAGGAGGCCCACGACGTCCGCGCACGACTCGAGGCGGAGTCGAACGGGTCTTCCCGGCTGGAGGCGCTCCATGCGTCCAACGAGGACATCCTGGCCCACTACCCGGCCGAGGCGATGGTCCCCCAGATCGAACGACGTGCCCACCTCCAGCAGACCCGCGAAGCCTGGGCGACGCGGCGGACGCGGACCCGGGCCGTCGCGGTCCTGGTCCCGGTCCTCGCCGCGATGCTGGTGGTGGCCGTGCTCCAGTTCGGACAGGGCCCACCGGAAATGGAGGGCGTGCGTGCCAAGGGCGGCCCCCTGCTCTCCCTGTACTTGCACACTCCCGACGGGAGCACGCGCCTGGAAGAGGGTGCCAGCGCCAGCGCGGCCGACGTGGTGCAGATCGCCTATGTCGCCGCTGACGCCAGTTACGGAGCGATCGTCTCCATCGATGGGCGAGAGGCGGTCACCCTGCACTGGCCCGAGGCGCCCACCGGTTCCACGGCGCTGATGGTGGGAGGTGAGGTCGCCCTGCCCCACGCCTACGCACTCGACGACGCTCCCCACTACGAGCGGTTCTTCCTGGTCACGTCCCCCGATCCCATCAACCCGGCGGAAGTGGTAGCGGCAGCGCGCACCCTCGCCACGAGCGAGCAGGCCCCCTCCGCCAACCTGGACCTTCCCCCGGCCCTGGTGCAGCGGAGCTTCCTGCTCCTGAAGGAGGAGCGATGATCTCCGCCCTGCTCCTGGTTTCCGCCCTGGCGACAGCCCCGATTGCACACGCAGAGGCACCCGACGAGCCCAACATTCGCCGCTACGCGCTCCTCGTCGGCGCCAACGACGGCGGCCCCTACCGGGTACGACTCCGCTACGCCCACGCCGACGCCCGTTCCATGGCCGGCGTCCTCACCGACCTGGGAGGGGTCGAGCCAAAGGACCGGGTCGCGCTCTATGACCCGGACGTCGGCCAGCTCTCAGAAGCGCTAGCGGACCTCGCCGCCCGGCTGCGGGAGGCCACCGAGGCGCGCAAGGAGGTGTTGTTCTACTACTCGGGCCACTCGGACGAGACCGGATTGCTGCTGGGGGAGGAGCGGTACGACTACGACGACCTTCGCGTCAGCGTCGGCGATCTGCCGGCCGACGTGCGCATCGCCATCCTCGACTCCTGTGCCAGTGGGGCCCTGGTGCGCCGCAAGGGTGGCCGCCAGGTGGCCCCGTTCCTCGTGGACGAGTCGCGAACGGTGGAGGGGCACGCCTTCATCACCTCCAGCTCGGCGGACGAGTCCGCCCAGGAGGCAGACCGTCTCTCCGGCTCCTACTTCACCCATTACCTGGTGACCGGTCTCCGCGGCGCGGCAGACGTGTCGAGGGACAAGCGGGTGACGCTGCACGAGGCCTACCAGTACGCCTTCGACGAAACGCTCGCCCAGACCAGCGAGACCGTGCACGGCGCGCAGCACGCCAACTACGACTTCCAACTCGCCGGTGCCGGTGACCTGGTGCTCACCGACCTCACCCGCACCTCAGCCTCCCTGGCGTTCTCGGAAGACCTGGAGGGGCGCGCCTACGTGCGCGACGAGGAAGGACACCTGGTCGCGGAGCTGTTCAAGCCCTCCGGGCGCCCGATCATGCTCGGCCTCGCCGAGGCTCCACACCACCTGCGCCGGGGTGATGATGACCTCCCCGTCCTCGACCAGCTCCACCCCCACCCGCCCGAACTCCCCGTCGCGGGTCAGCGTCACCACGTAGCGGCCCGGGGCGAGGCCGAGCATGATCGGGCGCCCGGAGGGCTTGAACAGCTCCGCGACCAGGTGTCCTTCCTCGTCGCGCACGTAGGCGCGCCCCTCCAGGTCTTCCGAGAACGCC
>JAFDJI010000062.1 GCA_019307545.1 Deltaproteobacteria bacterium
GCAGGGTGGCCGAGGAGCGTGCCGTCGAGGTAGGTCGCACCGGCCTTGAGCGCTTTGTCCGCCACCAGTTCTGGCGCGGCTTCGGCTTCGGGGCGCAGGCGTTCCAGCTCCTCGACCAGGTCGAGGTCGGGGGCGAGGTCGTCGAACTGGTATTGGAACCTGGGGTTCAACTCCAGCGCGGTGAGCATCCACTCCCGACCCCGTTCCACATCTCCACCCACGTACAGACCTGCGCCGATGGCCCTGTAGATCCGATCCGCGCGGGAGTACGGCACCACCGACTGCAGGCACGGCACGCCGAGCTCGATGTTGGCGGCAATACGGTGGGCCCTGTTCCGATCGCCGACGTGGAGGGCGGCCTCCACCGACGCCACCTCCGCATCCAGACGGTCGACGCTCCATGGTTCCGGGCAGGCGCCCTGCGCGGTCCCGAACGTCAACCACAGCACTGCTCCGGCCAATCCGGTCATCCTTTCCTCCCGTGCCACCCATACGGCGCAACTCGAGTGAAGTTGGACACGCGCGAGGAACGGAGGTTCCCGGGAGCGGATCAGGCCATGGCCTCGGCGTCGCTATGGCCTCTTGGCGCCCAGCACCACGAGCAACTCTCCGTACCACCGCGTGCGAGTGACCTCCTCGAGCAGGAAGCCCGATGTCCGAAGTCGGCGCACCGCGTTCTCGCAATCCCCCTCCGTGGAGAGGACAACCAGCGCCTGTCCCCCGGGGGCGAGCCGGTTGCGGAGGCCGGCGGCGAAACGCTCGAAGAGGTCTTCGCTGCGGTAGGCGGCCTCGAGGAAGGTCTCGGGCCGAGCCCGGTAGAACGGGGGGTTGAAGGCGACCAGATCGTATTGGTTCTCGGTCACGGGCGCGAAGAGATCGCCTTCGCGGACGTCGATGGCCTCGTCCAGGTGGTGGAGTTGGGCATTGAGCTGCGTGCACCTCACCGCCTGCGGGTTGAGGTCGACCGCCTCCACCTTCGCCCCGCCCATGGCGGCGAACACTGCCACCACCCCCGAGCCGGTGCCCAGGTCCAGAAGCCGAGGTGGTCCCGCGGTGCGTGGCCTGCTCCCGACGACCTCCCGCACCGTGCGCGCCAGCAGGGCACCACTTCGAAACAGGACCGGGTTGAACACATCCGGAAGCACGATGACGGGCAGGCCATCTACGTACTCCACCACGGTGCGACGGTGACGGCGGGCGGCGGCCAGGCGCGCGCCCATGGCCTTGCGCACCGGACGGAGGAGCTTCCCGACGACCAGGTCCACAGGCGTACCAATGGCGCGGCGACGTCGGAATCGGAAGGGCGTCATTTGTCCTCCCACGCATCTTCGCGCAGCACCGCCCCGTCTCCCACCACCGAATCGTAGCGCTTCCGGGCCGCCCGGGCGCGGCGCCGCTCCAGCAAGCGAGACACGCCTCCCACCACCAGCCAGCCTCCAACGACCAAGACGAGGATCAGCGCCAGCAATGTGCACGCCTGGACGCTCGCTACGTACCACACCAGGTCGAGCCCGAGGAAGCGGACCGGGCCGGGGAGGCCTAAGTTGGCGTGCCACTCCGCGCCCCACAGGTGGACGAGGGCGGCCGTGATGCCGAACCAGATGGGCGCGATGGTGAGCACCACCGTCCCACAGCCCAGGCGGGTCCAGCCGAAGAGGCCCTCCTCGGGTCGGTCCTCGAGGTGACCGACCTCGTCAGCCATCCAGCTCCCCTGCGGCACGTCGCGCCTGGTCTGCCTGACCGTCCATCGGCCATGGGCGGAAGTTCCGGAAGTCGATCGTCCACCAGAGCACCAACCCGGCCACGAACAGGACGAGTGCGCTGTAGTGACCGGGGGTGAGGCCGAGGTAGCGGCTGTCCTGGTAGTAGAGGTCGGTGTTGCGCAGGAAGTCGAGACCGAAGCGGATCGGCGCGTACATCATCGCGAACAACGCCAGGAAGAACCGGGGGGGCCGGTCCTTGCGTCCGAGGAGGTAGAACACGACGCAGATCAAGATGGTGTACAGGGCCTCGTACAGGCCCAACTCGTGGCGCACCCCCGCGGGCGCGTACCCACCCGTGGCCATGCGGAGGGACTCCTCGGGGAAGTGCATCCCGAGGGGGAAGGTGGTCAAACTTCCCACGTGGTCGTGAACCACGGCGCACCCCAGGCGGCCGAACAGCCATCCGAAGGGAAAGCCGAAGGTGATGACGTCGGCGTGCCGCCAGCCGTCCCGCGGGCGGATGTACTTGTAGAAGAGGATGGCCCCCAGGATGGCGCCGACGAAGCCACCCATGGAGGAGAACCCCTCCCACACCCGCAGGATCGACCAGATCCCGTCCTCGGACAGTCGCTCCGGGTGGTAGAAGACCACCGTGAACACGTGCCCGATGAAGAAACCCATCAGCACGATGAACACCGCGCCGTCCACGACGTCGCGCACGTCGAGCCCGAGCTTGACGCCGCGGTGGCGGGCCACCTCCAGGCCCACGACGAAGCCGATGCACACCAGGGTGAACCAGGGGTCGATGGGGAGGTTGCCCAGGCCCGGGATGGGCACGTTGTACACCGTCAGGTGGATGTACGGGATTGCCGCGAGCATGGGGGCTCCTCAGAGGTCTCCGGAGAGAATGCGGTGTTCGGCGCCCTCGTCGTCGCGTACCCGCAGGGCGCCATTCGGGTCGATGCCGATCGCCACACCTTGGACCGCCCCGACCTGCACCCGGGTGCCCAGGGTGGCGTTGCGCGCTCGCCACGCCCCGAGAACCTCCCCGGGGAGCCGGGTGAGGCGGTCCACCGATTGCAGGACACCAACGGCGATCTCCGCGGCGAGGCGGGCACGATCGCGGGGCCGACCATCGATCCGCTCCAGGGCACCAGCTTGCGGAAAGGCAGCGGGGGCGTCCGACACGTTGACGCCGAGGCCCACGACTACCCAGCGCACCGCGGATCCATTCGCGTCCACCTCGGCGAGGATCCCGGCGACCTTGGAGCCATCGGGGCCCAGGACGTCATTGGGCCACTTGATGCGGTACTCGGGACCACAGGCCTCCGCGAGGGCCACCGCCGCCGCGAGGCACACGAGTGGCGCGCGACCCAGCGAAAGCGCGGGACGCAGCACGATCGACATCGTCAGTCCCGTTCCTGACGCCATCTCCCACCTTCGCCCCATCCGGCCCCGCCCCGCGGTCTGGATGCCGGCGACCAGGGTGGTTCCATTGGGTGCGCCCCGCTTCGCCAGTGCCTTGAGGTCGGCATTGGTGGAGCCGGTGACCTCCACGAATTGGATGGGAACGGGGAGTCCCAGGGCCTCGGACCAGCGCGCCAGCGCAGCGGCGTCCACGATCAGCTCTGCACGATGTCGAGGGAGAGATCGACCCAGCGGGCCTGGTGGACGAGGCCGCCCGCGCTGACCACGTCCAGCCCGATGTCCCGTAGCCCGCGGATGCGCTCGGGCGTCATGTTGCCAGACGCCTCGAGAATGACCTCTGGCCGCATCGCTCGCGCATGTGCCACGCACTGGCGCAAGAGCGCGTCGTCCATGTTGTCGAGCAACACCGCGTCGGCGCCGGCCTTCACCGCCTCGTCGAGCTGCTCCAGGGTGCCGGCCTCCACCTCGATGCGCACCAGGTGGTGGACGGTGGCTCGCGCCCGGGTGACCGCCCTGGCGACGCTCCCCACTGCCGCGATGTGGTTGTCCTTGATGAGGACTCCGTCGTAGAGCGCATAGCGGTGGTTGTGGGCCCCGCCGGTGCGCACCGCGTACTTCTCCAACGAGCGGAGCAGGGGGGTGGTCTTCCGGGTGTCCACCACCCGCAACCGCCCACTGGCTGCGTCCACATATGCGCCCACGTGGGTGGCGATTCCGGACATCCGCATGAGGAAGTTCAGCGCGACCCGCTCCCCGATGAGCAGGGTGCGCAGGGAGCCGCGCAGTTGTGCGATCGCGGTGCGGGTGGCCACTCGGGAGCCATCATCGTGGACCACCTCGTACGACAGAAGGCCACCGGTGCGGCGGGCCACCTCCTTGAACACGCGCTTGGCGACGCGGTGTCCACACACGACGAGGTCCTGTTTGGCGAGGAGGATCCCCTCCCCCGCCGCGGCGTCGTCGATGCAGGCCTCGGTGGTGAGATCGCCCGGTCCGATGTCCTCGTCGAGGGCGGCGCGGACGAGTTGTGCGAGGTCCATGTCCTAGAGCGCCTCGGCGAGCCGAGCACGGCTGGCGCGGAGGGTGTCGCGGCGGCCAACCGCCACGGTGAGCTTCTCTCTCACCTCGCTCACCACCTCCTCGGGGGCACGCGCGACGAAGTTGGGGTTGCCGAGCCTGCGCTCGAGTTGGGTCACGTCCTTGTCCACCTTGAGGAGCACCTTGTCGAGGCGTTTGACCTCTTCCTCGAAGTCCACCACACCTTTCAGTGGAATGACCAGCTCTCGTCCCCGGACCACCGCGGTCGCCGCCCCCGCGGGACGCTCGTCCAGAGACTCCACGGTCACCCCAGCCAGCTCGTTCAGTGCGCGCGCGTGGGTGGCAAATGTCCTGCGCAGCGCGTCGTCCGCGACCAGGAGCCGCAGCGGCAGCCGCGGGGCGATCTCCATCTCGCCACGGATCCGCCGCACTTCGGTGATCGCCTCCTGGAGTACCGCCATCTCCTCCAGCACCGCGGTGTCGTGGGGGTAGTCGTCGGCGCGCGGGTATCGGGCGACCGCCACGTGCCCCTCGGTGTTGGGCAGGCGGCTCCAGATCTCCTCGGTGAGGAAGGGCATGATCGGATGTAACAGCCGCACGATGGCGCCCATGGTCTCGAACAGGGCGTGCCTGGTGGCGTTCTTGCGTGCCGGCGAGGCGTCCGCGTCGTAGAGCACCGTCTTGGAGAGCTCCAGGTACCAGTCGCAGAATTCGCCCCAGGTGAAGGCGTAGATCTCCGCCGCCGCCTCGTTGAACCGGTAGTCGTCCAGCGCCTGGCGGACTCGTGCTACTGCGGCGCCCGTCCGGGCGCGGATCCACCGCTCGTAGGGCCCCTCGTCCATCTCCTCGCGTGGGTCGTAGCCTTCGGCGGTCAAGAAGCAGAAGCGCAGCGCCTGCCAGATCTTGGTGTTGAACCGGTGGTTGCTCTCCACCCGCTGCTCGTCCCAGAGGATGTCGCGGCCCTGGGCGGCGAAGGCCACCAAGGTGAACCGGAAGGCGTCGGCGCCCCAGCGCTCGATGACCTCCAGGGGATCCACCACGTTGCCCCGGGTCTTGGACATCTTGTGGCCGTGCTTGTCGCGGATGAGGGCGTGGATGTAGACCTCGGAGAAGGGCACCGTGCCGGTGAGGTGGATTCCGGCGAACATCATCCGCGCCACCCAGAAGAAGATGATGTCGAAGCCGGTGATCAGCACCGACGTGGGGTACCAGTTGGCGAAGTCCTCGGTGTTCTGCGGCCATCCGAACACCGAAAACGGCCACAGGGCCGAGGAGAACCAGGTGTCGAGCACGTCCTCGTCCTGCTCGAGTTGGGTGGAACCGCAGGCCTTGCAGGCCTCGGGGGCCTCGGCGGCCACGTTGACCTCACCGCAGTCCTGGCAGTACCAGGCCGGGATCCGGTGGCCCCACCATAGCTGGCGGGAGATGCACCAGTCCCGGATGTCCCGCAGCCAGGCATAGTAGGTGTTCTCCCACTGCTTGGGGACGAATCGGGTGTAGCCATGGGTGACCGCGGCGATGGCCGGGCCGGCCAGGGGCTTCATGTTCACGAACCATTGCGTGGAGAGCATCGGCTCCACGATGGCGCCGGAGCGCTGGGAGCGGCCGAGCGCCATCACGTGGTCCTCGGAGCCCCGCTCCAGGCCGAGCGCAGCGATCCGTTCCTTCACCTGTTCGCGTGCTTCGAAGCGGTCCTGTCCCTGGAAGGGGCCCCCGTTCTCGTTGATGGTGCCGTCGGGCTCGAGGATGTTGATCATCGGCAGTTGGTGCCGCTGGCCCACCTCGAAGTCGTTCGGGTCGTGCGCCGGGGTGACCTTCACCGCGCCGGTGCCGAACGCGGGGTCGACCAGGATGGCGTCGGCGATGATCGGAAACTCCCGGTGCAGGATGGGATGCGCCACCATCTTGCCGATCAGGTCCTTGTACCGGTCGTCGTCGGGGTGCACCGCCACCGCGGTGTCGCCGAGCATGGTCTCGGGGCGGGTTGTCGCGACCACGATTTCGCCGGAGCCATCGGCGAGCGGGTAGGCGAAAGACCACATCTCCCCCGGGGCCCCGTCTTCGTGCTCGACCTCGAGATCGGAGAGCGCTGTCTGGTCGAGGGGGTCCCAGTTGATCAAGCGCTGACCCCGGTAGATGAGCCCCTGCTCGTACAGGCGCACGAAGTGCTCGGTCACCGCGCGCGCGAGGTCGGCGTCGAGGGTGAAGCGCTCCCGCGACCAGTCACAAGACACGCCCAGGCCACGGAGTTGGTGGATGATCGTGCCACCGGCCTGGCCCTTCCACTTCCAGACCCGCTCTACGAACTTCTCACGACCCAGGGTGCGGAAATCGATGCCCTCGGACTCGAGCTGTCGGCGCACCACCCATTGGGTGGCGATGCCGGCGTGGTCGGTCCCGGGGACCCACAGCGCGTTGTAGCCGTCCATCCGCTTGTAGCGGATGAGCACGTCCTGAAGCGTGTTGTTCAGGGCGTGACCCATGTGTAGGGAGCCGGTGACGTTCGGAGGTGGGATGACGATGGAGTAGGGCTCGCCCTCTGCCTGGGGATCTGCCTTGAAGATCTCGGCGTCCTCCAAGACTCGGGTCCACTTCTCGGCCACCTGGTGTGGGTCGTACGCCTTCGGAAGTTCGGAGGTCATGCATGCCTCTTGCCGCGAGACGGCGTGTTTAACCGGATCGCCGCGCGAGGTCCCTCAACGGGGACGCCTTGGACCGGTCCTCGGCTTCCGTTTCGCCCGTGCGATCTCCAGGTCGCCGCGAAGGGTCACCATCCCGTTTGCGCTCTGAAGCCCGGTCAGGTTCGCCGACAACTGCAGTCCTTCCGCAGTGGTGGCGTAGTGGGTGGGCACTGCGGTGTTGATCGAATCTTCGATGGCCTCGAGGATCCGGCCCTCGCCCAGGGTGGCCAGTGGGTCCACGAAGAAGGCGCCCTTCGACTTGGGGCCCTCCTCCACCGTGGTGGGGGTGAGGACCACCCGTCGTTTCTTCACCTCCAGCTGGCCCTGCACGGAGTAGTCGCGCCACCAGCCGCGCCCCACGGGCCTCCACAGGCGCATCTCGAGGGCGAAGCCATCCGGGGTGAACGAGAGCGCCGTTGGCTCGATGACCACGTCGTGGCTCACGGGTCCGGCGCGGAAGGAGGCCGCCTTGGCCAGGTCGAGCAGGGAGTCCTCGGAGATGTCGAGCCGCCATCCCTGCCTGGCGCGCCTGACTTCCTCCTCCAGGGTCTCCGGGGTGGGCGATCCGGTGAGCAACCCCACCGCCAGACCCTTGCGGGCAGAGGCCACCCTCACCGCGCGGAGAGGGACGTCCTCGTTGCCGAAGGAGCCCAGGTTGATGGGCGGGATCCGCTGCAACAACTCGGCGCGGAACCAGTCGCCGAGGGTGCTTTCCAACAGCGGTTCCAGCATTGCGGTGGTGCCGCCCAGGTCGAGGTCCAGGTCGCGGACGTCGCGGGGACGCGCGGTGACGGTCCAGGTCCCCTCCCCGTCCGATGTGCTCTCGAAGGCGGTGTCGAACTCGGCATGGGCTGTGATCGGGACGTCGCCCGTCGCCCGTCCGGCCCGCCATGCCACTGGGCCGGTGAGGGTCACGTCCACCGCGAGGCAGTCCTCGCACCGGGTGGTGGACTGCAGGTCGATGGACTGGACGGTGAGGTCCGGCTTCAAGGTCAAGCGGCCGCCCAGCGGGATCGATACGGTGATCTCGTCCCGAAGCGTTCCATGCTCCTCGAGCACCACCACCAGCAGGCGGTCGAGCAACTCGGGGGAGAGGTAGAGGGCGGCGTCGGGTCGCCAGTCCGACGGGACCGGTCCGGGGTCCGCCAGCGCAGCCGTCCGGGCTTCCTCGTACTGGCTGAGCACGGCGCTGGGGCATCCGGTGAGCAGACCCGAGAGAAGAAGGAGGATTGGAGAGGACGACGTGGGGGGGCGGAAACGAGGGAACGGCATCGGCGACCCCTGGAATGGCGCGGCGGAGTATGGCACAACCCCTGCGGCCGCCGGCGTCGTCCACTCCACCCTGCGGTAGCCTGTCCGGGAGGAGACCATGGGCGAGACCAAGGACCCGCGCACAGCCCTCCAGAGCAAGAGTGTCTCGGTGCGCGCTGCGGCCGCCCGGGACCTTTCCCGAATAGGCACGGTCGACGACCTCCCCCCGTTGGTGGACATCGCGATCAACCAGAAGAGCTCCGCACTCAGGCTCTACGCCGCGGCTGCGGCGGCCGATATCGTGCACCGCTATCGGGGACTGGGGGAGAGGCCACGGCTCACGAAGGCGCAGCACGCACAGGTACATCGCTGGGTGCGGTCCTACGACCCCGGCCGCAACCCAGGGCTGTTGATGATGCTCTCCGCGCTCGCCGACGACGAGGCCCGTGCGCGCCTCGCCCTGATGCTGCGGGATCCCAGAAACGGAGTCCGCGCCGGGGCAGCGATGGCGATCCGGCGGATGGCGATCTCCGCGACGGCGATTGGGGACACCTCCACCCCGGCCCTGGTCGGGGATTGCCTACAGGACGCGCGGATTCCGCCGGACGTCATTCTCGAGCTGATCAAGATGACCGGTGAGCTGGGATGGCACGGGTTGCGCGACCGGGTTCGGGCTGCAGCCATCCTGGGCCATCTGCACGAAACCGCAGCCCAGGAAACGCTTCGCCGCCTGGACGCGCGCTTCGCCGCCGAGACCTGGACGGGCTTCTGGCGGTCTTTCGGGTTGGACGTGTTCGAAATGGGGAAAGAGGAAGAGGTGCCCAACTGGCGGGTCCTCTCCGACGGGACCCACGCTGATCCGCAGGGGTCGGTCGCGTACACCCTGGTGGACGGACAGGCGCACATCGAGGGAGACGAGCGGCCGGTACGGCTGGTGTGGGCGGCACGTCTCGGGAGCGCGGAGGTGCTCAACCGCGCCATTCAGCAGGGGGATCGAACCTGGTGGCTTCTCGAGGACCGGGAGCTTCTCACCACCCTGGAGAGGGCCCTGGACAGCTTTACCCCAGGGGCGCGGGAGGGGCTGGAGGCCGTCGTGCGCTGGCTGGCGGACGTGGAGGGTCCGATGGCGGCACGCCTTCGCGCCGTCGTGACCTACCAGGTTGGCGACCTGGATCAGGCCGCCTCGCTTCTCGAGGAGCTGGCCTCGGGGAAGAAGCCACGGACCGACGTGTACTTCTGGCTCGCGAAGGCCCGGGTGGACCAGGATCGGAAGAAGGAAGCCGCGAAGCTGCTGGACACCTACCTGGACCAGGCGGCGAAGAGGGCGCGCTGGCGGTCGGAGGCCGAGACGCTGCGAGCGCAGATCGGGTGATAGCAGTTGCCGGTGCCTCCGGTGTCGAATGATCCGACCTCTTCGCTCGGCGGCCCGCGTTGGGCCATGGTAGGTTTCACCTTCGGGCACACTGGGTTTCCGCAATGAGATGCCTCCATTTTGCCTTGGTGCTTGCTGGCCTCCTCGCGGTGGGTTGCGACGACGCGGGCGACGAGGGTTCGTTCATCACGCCGCTCGATGGTCAGACCGCGGTTGCACTGGACGCCCTGCTCCGAGTGCGCGCCCCCACCCTCGGTGTCCCGCCCGAATACCCGCTGCCGGAGCTCATTCGGGTGGTGGATCTCGCCGAAGGAGGTTTTGTACCAGGCGAAGTCGTCGACGAGGGGGACGTGCTCAGCTTCGTGCCCCGCGGCTCGTGGGCGGTGGACAGGAGGTACGTGTGGACCGTCGACATTCCGGAAGGGATGCCCCACGGCCCCGAGCTCCACATCGCCGGACAGCTGAGCGGCTCGGCGGTCTTCGACACCTCTGAAGCCATCGCGGTGCTGGCCGCTGGCCTGGACGACGACGACCGGGCGTGCCTGGTGCTGTCGCGGCGCACCGACGTCGGGATGATGGAGGGCGCCCGGGTCACCGCTGACGACGAGGAGATCGCGGACCTGCGGATCGAGTTGCAGGGGCCCGAAGTCTGGCAGGATCAGGTGTGGGTCCCTGGGCTGCGGCCCGAGGTCGACCTGGCCTGCCTGGTTGCGGACGAGTCGATTGCTCCGGGGACCCGCCTGCGGGTGTGGTGGGCCGGATCCGGGCCATGGGTGGCAGACGTGGAGGACATCTCGCCCGCCGAGCTGGTGGTCGAGCTTCATCGGGGAGGGCTGTGATGCGGACCCTTCTTTCGGTGCTCGTCCTGCTCCTCCCCGTGGTCGCCGTCGGCGCCGACGATCTGTCTGGTGGCAACGCATCGGAGGGGCACCGCATCCAGGCCAAGAACGGCGGCACCGGGATCGGGCTCGCGGAGCACGCAGTGATCGGTCCCGACGGCGGCACCACCGCCCTCACGGTGGCGGCGCGGGTCCGGGTGGAGGCATTCCAGTTCGGTGCGGCCGTGCCCTTCGCCACCTACCGGGTGCCCGGGGGGCGGGACAAGGACCTCGGGAACATCCGGCTTTGGGCCTTCTATGACCTCCCCTACGGGTCCTTCGACCAGTCCGTGGGCCTCAGGATCCACTTCAACGTCGGCGAGAGCGCCTACACCTGGGTCGGCGCGGGCGACGAGCTCTGGCCCGGTGCCGGGATCGACGCCATCTGGGAGGCGCGCATCGGCGGTGGGGTGACCACCTGGATGCTCCGCGGAGCGCTCGGCGTCCACACCGCCGCTGGATACGACCCCTTCCCGGACCGCTACGCTCGGTTCCAGGTGGCCGCGGGCGGGGACTTCCGCCTCAACCGCCGCTTCGGGCTCGTCGGAGAGACCTCCATCCAGTACTGGGACCCCTCACCGTGGGAGATCTCGGGCCTCGCGCGCGTGGACCTCATCGAAGGGCTGCGCGTCCGCGCTGGCTTGGTGTTCCCGGTGGCGGTGTGGTTCGGTTGGACCCCCGCGGACCAACCCGCCGGCGTGCGAGAGACGACGCTTCTCCTAGACCTCACTGCGTCGTTCTAGACGCGCACGGAGCATCCGCGGCAATCGCGGCTGGCCGCGCGCAAAGGGGCCTGTGGACGCGCGGGTCCTCCCCCGTTCGTCCTCGCAGCCCCCCGCCCTACGTGGCCCCTCTGGTGGGCCCGCGGTGATTCACTCCCGGTGGGTGACGGATGCTTCCCGCCGGCTGTCCCCATCCCCGGTGATGCGAAGCCGGGCGAAGGCGGAGACACTCCAACCCGACGGCCGCTTCGAGGCCAGGGC
>JAFDJI010001017.1 GCA_019307545.1 Deltaproteobacteria bacterium
AAGCTGATCGGTGGCATCGTCTCCCTGTGCGTGCCCTTCACCCTGGCCTTCGTGGTGTCACTGCTCATCATGGGGGCCAACCCCGACATCCAGCTCACTGGCGACGACTGGATCCGCCTGGGAGTTTTCTTCGGCCTCTCCTGCCTGTTTCTCGGTCAGGTGTTCTCGCTGAGCCTGATGGTCTCGTCCCTGACCCGCGACGCCTCCACCTCACTCACCATCTGCCTCTTTGGCTGGCTGGTGGGCGGCATCGGCTATGTCAGCTTCCTGCCCTCTATCTCCCGGTACGGGGTCGACGAGCCGCCCTTCGTGATCTTGCGCGAACAGCTGGACCAGCTGGGGAAGGAGATGGACGAGCACATGCAGGACTGGGAGTCGCGCCACCCGTCCCCGGGTCCCGCGTACCTCAAGAGCCTCGAGCGCCACGGCCGCACGCGCTACGCCCACCCGGAGGGGTACCGCTGGCTGCAACAGCGCACCGAGGTGGCGATCGACAAGCGGCTCGAGACCGCCGACCGCGGCTATCACTACCAGTGGGAGAACTGGAAGCCCTTGAACCGCGAGGCCAGTCTGGTCGACAAGTGGGCGATCCTGTCGCCGGTGACCAACTACCAGGTGCTCAGCTATCAGCTGGCGCGCACCTCGTTGAGCGACCGCATGCGCTTCGGCCGGCTGGGCCGCGACTACCGCCAGACCTTCATCAGCTACCTGCGCAGCAAGAACGCCTTCTCCAGCCGCCGCTGGTTCTCCGACGACCCACCGGATCAGGAGCCGATAATCCCCCACCCGGAGACCGTCACCGAGGCCATGCTGGCCCCCGACTCAACCTTCATGCAGGCGCGCATGGCCTGGGCCGAAGATCAGGAACGCCTCGCGGCCAACGATGATGGCCGCCAGCTCGACCTGACCGACATGCCCAAGTTCGGGGGCCGCTGGCAGCGCAGCCTGTCGGAGTCTCTCGACATCATGATGCCGGGCCTCGTCGTCCTCATCCTCACCTTCGGAGTGAGTGTGATGGTCACTCTGTTCCGATTTTTCACCTACGATCCGGGCTGATGGCCACCGTCTTCCTGCATCAGCTGCACGACAACCTGCGCTCGTTGCGCTTCCAGACGAGCCTCATCGTGCTGCTGCTGTTCTTTGTCGGCAACGGCATCGTGTACACCTACAAGATGGACCGCGCCGCCAGGGAGAGATCCGTGCCGCTGAAGCCGGCGTCGAGTTCATGATCGAAGCCGGATCCGACTGGTTTCCCTACGGCATGGATGTCCACCCAGCGACCGGGAACACCACCAGCCTGACCTCCGCACGCACCACCAACTACTGTATGCGCACCTTCGAAGTTCTCGACTGGAGCGTCATCGTTCGCTACGTAATGTCCTTCCTGTGCATCGTGCTGTCATACAACGCCATCTCCGGTGAACGCGAGAGCGGCGCCCTGCGCCTGGCGCTGGCCAACCCGCTGTCGCGGGCGCAGTTCCTCAGCGGCAAGTTCCTCGCCCACCTCGTCACCTTGATCGTCGCCCTCGTTCTCGGCAGCCTGATCAGCCTTGCCATCCTCGCCCTCAACCAGGTACTGGAGCTGAATGGCCTGGTCGCCATCAACTACCTGTTCTTCCTCGTCAGTGCCATGTTCTACATCGCCCTGTTCCTGCTCCTCGGCATGGGCATTTCGGCCATCGCCCGCACCTCCGCCACCTCCCTCGTGGTCCTGATCATGAGCTGGACGGTGCTCACCGTCGTCATCCCCCAGACCTCGTACCTGATCGCCGTGCACGTCGTCGAGCCCCCCGGGTTCTACTGGGAGCGCCTCGACGAGTACGAGAGCCAGTTCCGCGAGACCATGGAACGCGACGGCGTGGCCCTGCGGCAACCGGAGCTGGCACGCACCGATGGGTACGCGCTCGAGATGAGCTACGCGGTTCGCCTGCGCGAAATGGA
This sequence comes from Deltaproteobacteria bacterium, assembly GCA_019307545.1. Taxonomy (GTDB): domain Bacteria; phylum Myxococcota_A; class UBA796; order UBA796; genus JAFDJI01. Next base: position 1,942 of record JAFDJI010001017.1, read on the forward strand.
AGGTGGGCTGGACCGCTTGATGCGCGACGTGGAGGCGCAGAACTTCCGCCAGTTCGAGGTCACCCGGGGCGTCAATCTCCTGTCACCCGGATTCGCCTTCCAGTACGCGGTGGAAGCGCTCCTGGGCACCGGGATCCTCCGCCTCCGCAGCTTCGCGACCCAGGCCAACCAGTACCGCGGGGCCGTGCGCGAGTTCCTGCGCGCCCGTGACGCCGCTGACCCGGATTCTCCCCATGTGTTGTTCGTGCCCGAGTTCATGTCGGACAAGCCGCTGGAACATGGTGACATACCGCGTTTCCGGCTGCAGCCCCTGTCCTTTGCCGACGGTCTGGCCGCCGCCGTCGTGCCGATCACCATCCTCATCCTCGAGGCTGCCATGGCCTTCTTC
>JAFDJI010000463.1 GCA_019307545.1 Deltaproteobacteria bacterium
ACGAGTCCCAGGTCATCAACGACTACCTGGCGGAGTCCCTCAACTGGGCGGACGCCTACCCGTCGGACCCCGGTCGTCGCGCGCTGCACCGCCTGGCAATGAAGCAGTTCGACGTGGTGGTGCTGAGGGCGTTCTACGGGCGCGGGACGGACCCGGAGGGTTTCGCGGCGCTCAAGCCCTTGGTGGAGGCGGAGCTCGACCAACTCGAGCGCACCCTGGAGACGTCGGGTGGGGTGATCCCGAGCCTGCTCTCCTTCCACCTCGCACCGTTCTGGGCTCGGTTCGACTGGATGCGACACCTCTCCGGAGTGGCGGCGCTGTTCATGGCCCGCCCCGCGCTCAGGAGGTGGCTGGACGATGCGGTGGCCCACCCGGCGGTCCAGGCCACCCTCCCAGAACGGGAGTTGGCGGTCCGCAAATACGAGGCCTACCTGGCTGCGGCTGCCAGGTAGGACACGGGAGTTCCCATGTGGGCGAACCTGCTGGCGGGCACAGTCGAGCGCATGGTCGGCACCCGGGTGCATTACGTCGACGTGGTGCGTCTGAACGAGGCAACCGGCCTGGTCGCGAAGGTCTACGCGCAGATCCGGTCCGATTTCCTCCTTGGTGACCCCTTCGCCCTCCATTCCACCGCCCCCGAGGTGCTCGCGGCGTCTTGGGCCATGGTTCGGGAGACGTTGGTGGTCGGGCAGGTGGCGCGTGGCTTCAAGGAGGCGGTCGCGTCTGCGGTGTCCCGCACCAACGCGTGTCCCTACTGCGTGGAGGTCCACGACTCGATGGAGCGGGCTTCGCGCGGGGAGGACCACGACACCTACGTCCCCTGGGCGGAGGCCACCCGGCATCCGCGCGCCGAGGTGCTGGCGTTCCCACCGTTTTCGGCGGAACAGGCTCCCGAGGTCATTGGGGTGGCGGTGGCCTTCCACTACCTGAACCGCATGGTGAACGTGTTCCTCGAGGAGAGCCCGATGCCGGCCCCACAGGCGGCGAAGGGCTTGCTGGAGTGGGTGTCGTCGCCGATGCTCCGCCGGGCCGCCGCGATGTCCCCGGCGCCGGGCACGTCCCTGGAGCTGTTGGAAGCCGCCGATCTGCCGGAGGACATGGCGTGGGCTCGCGGGCGGCCCCAGATCGCGTCGGCCTTTGGTGCGGCGACGGCAGCCATCGAAGACGCCGCCGCTCCGGTGCTGAGCGAGGCGGTGCGCACCCACGTCCGGGAGCGCCTCACCGGGTGGTGGGGCGAGGACCGCGGCCTGGAACGCTGGGTAGAGAAGGAGGTGGCCGATCTACCTCCAAGAGACCAGCCGGACGCCCGGTTGGTGTATCTGACGGCCCTGGCGCCCTACCGGGTGGACGACCCCGCGATAGCAGCCTTCCGGGAGCGCCACCCCGAAGATGGGGACCTGATCGCGGCTACCGCGTGGGGGAGCCTCACCGCAGCGCGCCGGATCGGGGGTTGGTTGAAGGTGCCCGCGGAGTAAGCACCGATCGCGTCGGATCGGGGGCTACTTGGTAGCGACCAAGGCCATCCGCTTGCCGATCTCGAAGGGGTCGCCCTCGAGACTCCCATAGACCGCGCACTCGGAGAACCCGGCGCGGCGGAGCAGGCGGACCAACTCTGCGCAGGAGTAGCAGCGCATGCTGATGTGCCGCGTGGTCTCGCGGCCCTGGCGGATGATGGTGAAGTCGACCTCGTTCCGTCCCGACATCGGGTCGAAGGCGCGGTCCTCGATGACCTTGGCGTCGCCCGCCGCGAACCAGCCATGGGGTTGGTAGATCGGGAGGATTGTCTCCAGGCTGGGGCCATCGATGAGGAACCGGCCCCCGGGGATCAGGGCACGGCACACCGCCTTCGCGAAGGCCAGGTCACCGGCATCGTCGAAGTACCCAAAGCTCCCCCACATGTTGACGGCGGCGTGGAACCGGTCGGTCCAGGGCAGGTCGCGCATGTCGCGCTCCTCCCAGGTCACCGGGAATCCCGCGCCGTCGCGGTGGGCGTCCTCCAGCAGCGCTGCGGTGAAGTCGACCCCGGTCACCACCAAGCCGCGGGCAGCGAGGGGAATGGCGATCCGGCCGGTGCCGCAGGGGACATCGAGGACCTCCTGACCGGGTTGCAGACCGAGCAGGCCGATGATCGCCTCGGCGTCAGCCTCGCTCTTCTCGGGGGGGAAGATGTTGCGCTGGACGTAGAGCCAGTCGCCTTCGAAGAAGGACTGGTACCACTCGGCCATGGCGGCCCTCCCTACTCCCCCTTTTCCGGGGGCGGGGCCAGCTTGCGCCACTCCCCGTCGAACCACAGGTAGACCGCATTCTCGAAGAGCACCTTGCATCGTGCTCCGGGGGAGGGGTTCTTGGGCAGCTCCTCCAGGGTCTCCACCGTGGGGTACCACATCGGGGGCCCGTCGTAGAGTTCGGTGGGTTCTTCGTCTTCGTCCCGCATCGCTTCCTCTCTCGCCGGAGTGTATCCCGGCACCGGTCTCATCCACTCGGCACTTCGCCGGTTTTCTTGACGTGCCCCTGTTCGTGGGCATATTGGAGTAGTAGTAGCGTCTTCGGACGCTGGATCTTCGGCATCGCCGCGAGGCTGCAGAATGGCTATGGGGGCGCACCGGTTTCGACGGGGTCGCGGTAGGCTCGGAGCTGCGTGTCGAGGTTGTGCGGAACCTCGTAAAACACCGTGCAAAAACAAGAAAGTTGCCAACAACAACGATCTTTACGCTGCGCGGGCGGTCGCCTAGACCTCCCCGGCCCTAGCGGGCCCAGCTGTCCGGCATCACGCTGTCAGGGGCTGATGTTGGGCATGTCATTACCTGGCTAGTCCCGAGGGCGGAGCGCGGCGCGCTGTCCAGAGGACGATAATCCACAAACCAAGTCGCCGTCGTCCCGGGTTTCGGGTGCCTCAGTCGGGGCTCGGGTCGTACAATCTGGGGCTACACACGTAGAGGTTCTGGCTGAGTGGCTTCGGACAGGGGTTCGACTCCCCTCGCCTCCACCATCTCTGCACGAAAACGCAGCGGGCTACGCCGTTTTCGTTCGGGCGTGCTCCCGTCGCTTCGCCTTGCGCTCCAGGTCGCGCTGCTCGCGCTCCGTCCCCAGGTAGGGCTCCCGGGTTCCCATCAGGTGGTCGAACCAGGGCTTGGTGACACACCAGTTGGTGTCCTGATCAGGGCCCATGTGGTGGTCATAGTGCCAGGGCAGGTGGGTGCGCGCCCAGTCTGGATCCAGGTGGGAGCGGCGATGCTTGCGGTAGTAGTTGACCGCCGAGTACACCAGCGTCCCCGCGAAGAACGGGGCGACGGGGAACCAGGGCAGCACGCCGAGGGTGGCCGCGCTGAGCGCCAACGCCTCCTTGCCCTGGCCGTTCCAATGGAACACGGACCGGCGGTAGTCCTCGTCGTGCATCGCGTTCTTGCGGGAGGCCTGGTGGTGGTCGTGGAAATGAAAGCTCCAGAAGCTCTTCCGGTTCTTCCCCAATCCATGCAGCACGTGCTTGTGGAAGAACCACTCGATGGCGTTTGCGGACAGCAGGCCCAGGGGGATGCCGATCACCGATCACCTCCCGCGATGGCGGTGCTCAGGCCGTAACGCGACCGGGATACGGCAGGCGACCAGTGGGTTCGCAAGGTGTAGGGGTCGCCGAGGGAGGCCGGCACTTCCGGACCGCTGCTCGAGACGTATCCATCGCAGAGGTCAGGGCAGCTGCTCCCCCAGACCATCCTCGAGCCCGATGAGAAAGCTGCGGAGGACGTCGTCTCCACACTTTCGGAAGTGCTTGTTCCCGGGTTTGCGGAACAGGGTGGTCAGCTCTCGGTTCGAGATCGGGTTTCCGCCCGCGGCAAGGACGCGCAGCACGTCATCCTCTTTCAGCGCCAGCGCGATGCGAAGCTTCTTGAGGACCGCGTTGTTGGTCAGCCTCACGGCGGAAACGGGCGTTGGGCGTCCCGGCTCACGCGGTCCGCGTTGCTCGACGATGAGACCATCGAGGAACCGGGCCAGCAGATCGTCGGGGCACACGACCGCACCGTCCTTCCCTTGTTCGCGCGTCAGGGCTCGGACGTCCTGTTCGGCCAGGTCGTCCCCACCCAACGCAAAGATTGCCAGCAGGCGAGCATCTGTCAGGGACAGGGCGTCGCTCAACCTGCGCAGGATTTCGTTGTTGTGCATGCCCTACCTTTGCGAAACGGGAACGGTGTGAAGACCACCTGGGCCCGGGGCCGACCGAGCCATGTCGTAGTGCGAAATAGCCGTCATGGCCAAGACCGGATCTCAGTGGGTACGCGACGCCGACGAGCCGGTCACCCCGGGGCGCTGGCGCGTTAAGGTGTCGGCGAGATCAGGGAAGCTCTGCCAGCCGCATGTTCCCGACGAGGACACGTCATGCGACCGTGGGAGGTCATCGATCACGAGCTTG
>JAFDJI010000464.1 GCA_019307545.1 Deltaproteobacteria bacterium
GACGATGACGCCGACGGCGACACGCTCACGGTGGCCATCGTGCACATCCCGCACGACGGCACCGCGGTGGTGAACGCCGACAAGAAGGTGATCTACACGCCGGACGACGACTTCTTCGGCATCGACTCCTTCCTCTACCGGGTGAGCGACGGCAAGGGCGCCTCGGACGTCGCAATCGTGGTGGTGACCGTCGCCGGCGAGAACGACGCGCCGGTGGCGGTCGACGATGACGCTTGGACCCTCGAGGCCCACCTTGTCGTGGTGAACGTCCTCGCGAACGACGTGGACGTGGACGGCGACACCCTGACGGTGACCATCGGGCCCGACCCAACCAACGGTTCGGCCACCTTGAACGCCAACGGGACGGTGACCTACACCCCGGACGACGACTTCGACGGGACGGACACCTTCACCTACACCATCAACGACGGCACCGCCGACTCGGCTGAAGCGACGGTCACCATCGTCGTCAGCGCGGTCAACGACCCGCCGTTAGCGGTCGACGACCAGGACACCACCGACGAGGACACGCCGGTGGTGGTGGATGTCCTCGACAACGACGACGACGAAGACGGAGACACCCTCACGGTCGCCTTCGCCGCAAGCCCGGTCCACGGCACCGCGGTGGTGGAGACCGACCAGACGGTGACCTACACCCCGGCGGCCCACTTCAACGGCACCGATTCGTTCCTCTACCAGGTGATCGACGGCCGGGGCGGCTCGGACGTGGCGATCGTCGAGATCACGGTGTCTTCCGACAACGACCCGCCGGTGGCGGTCGACGACGCCGCCCGCACCCAGGAGGACCAGACGGTCGACGTGGATGTCCTCGAAAACGACATCGACGTGGACTTCGACATCCTCACCGTGACCATCGAGGACGACCCGACAGACGGTACCGCCACGGTGAACGCCGACGAGACGGTGACCTACACCCCGGACCTCGACTTCGACGGGACCGACACCTTCACCTACACGATCAACGATGGCACCGTTGAATCGACCGAGGCCACGGTCACCATCACCGTAGACGCTGAGAACGACCCGCCGGTGGCAGTCGACGACACAGCCGTCACCAACGAGGACACCCCGGTGGTGGTGGTTGTCCTCGACGACGACACCGATGCCGACCAAGACACGCTGTCGGTCGCCTTCGCCACCCTCCCCGTCCACGGCACGGTGCTGGTGGCCGCCAACGGGACGATCACCTACACCCCGAACGACGACTTCAACGGCGACGACGCCTTCCTCTACGAGGTGATCGACGGCCAGGGCGGCTCCGACGTCGCGATCGTCGAGGTGACGGTCGATCCGGTGAACGACGCGCCAGTGGCAGCCGACGACGGCGCGCGGACCGACGAGGAGCGGACGATCGCGATCGCAGTCCTCGCGAACGACACCGACGTGGACGGCGACAGCCTGACGGTGACCATCGTGGCCAATCCGGGCGATGGCCTGGCCACGGTCAACACCGACCAGACGGTGAGCTACACCCCGAACGCCCAGTTCAACGGGACCGACACCTTCACCTACACCGCCAACGATGGCACGACCGACTCGGCCGACGCCACGGTCACCATCATCGTCGGCATCGTCAACGACGGGCCGGTGGCGGTCGACGACATGGAGTCCACCGACGAGGACACCCCCTTGATCATCGATGTCCTCGACAACGACACCGACGCGGACGAGAGCCTGCTGACCGTCGCCTTCGCGACCACTCCCGACCACGGCAGCACCGCGGTGAACGTAGACGGCACCGTGACCTACACCCCGGAGGCCGACTTCTCGGGGAGCGATGCGTTCCTCTACCAGGTGGTCGACGGCCAGGGCGGTGCGGACGTCGCGACGGTCAAGATCACGGTCGTTGCGGTCAACGACGCGCCTGTCGCCGAGGAGGACAGCGTGCTGACCCGGCGCGAGGAGGCGGTCACGGTCGACGTCCTTCGCAACGACAACGACGTCGACGGCGACCTGCTGACGGTCGAGGTGATCGTGCTCGCCGCGAACGGGACGGTGTCCGTCGAGGACGACGAAACGGTGACCTACACCCCGGATGACCGCTTCAGCGGCTACGACGCCTTCACCTACCAGGTCGATGACGGCAACGGGGGCACCGACAGCGCCGAGGTCCAGATCGGGGTCCTGGAGGACCTCGCAGACGAGGACGGCGACGGGTTGCCGGACCAGTGGGAGACCGATAACGGCCTCGACCCGACCACCGACGACTCCGATGGCGACGGGCTCACCGATGGGGAAGAGGTCGACTCCCTTGCGGACCCAGCCGATTCCGACGGCGATGGCACCATCGACGCTCTCGATGATGACTCGGACGACGACAGCGTCCTCGACGGCGCAGACAATTGCCCCCTGACCTGGAACTTCGACCAGGAAGATACCGACGGCGACGGCCTCGGGGACGCCTGTGACGACGATGTGGACGGTGACGATGTTCGCGACTGGCTGGACAACTGCCCCATGGATGCGAACCCGAGTCAGGCCGACACGGATGCGGATGGCCGCGGGGACGTCTGTGACGAGGCGGAGGGGTGCACCTGCGGGAGCCCGTCCGCGCCCTCGACTTGGAGTGTGCTGTTGCTGGGGCTGCTCGCGGCTTGCCGTCGGCGACGGCGGGGCGCCTGCCAGCGATAGTCAAGGCTTCATCGACCCCGCGCGAGGTCCTCCACCAGTCCTTTCAGGGCCTGCAGGTCCTCCGGGCTCGGCTCGGAGATGTCGTCGATGTCCCGGGGCTCACCGCCACCGAGGCGCCGCCTCGCCCTGCGCCACAGCCGCTTTCGGTCCGAGGTGGAGAACACCTTGACCTTGAGCTTCGAGCGCAGCGCGTCCCAGTCGGGTTCGGCGTCGGCCTTCTCGCGCTTCATGGCCGCCATCGCCTCGAGTACCGAGAGCCCGGATGGCGCTGGTTCTTCGGGCTCCGGTGCCGGTTCTTCAGGCTCTGGCGGCGGTTCGGGGGCCGGCAGGGACTTGCGCCCGAGGCCCAACCGCTCGAGCAGCCCCGCCCACCAACGTTTGATGGTCTGCCACATGCCCGAGAGATTACCAATCGATGTATGACATGTGTCGGTGCCAAGACGTCGGCACTCGGGAGGCGACCTTGCGGCTCGCAGGAATCAGGCTCCTGACGTGATGACCCCGCTCACGTTCCTGGCGGTGCTCGTCGGCTGTGCCCCGGGCGAGCGGGTCGAGAACCCGTGGATCGGGGAGCAGCGGGCCGCGATCGTGCTCCTGGCCTGGGCGGACGAGCCCCCGACGCTGCCGCGGGAGGCCTACGAGGAGGCCTTCCTGGGCGAGGTGCTCTCGCTCTCGGCGTACCTGTGGGAGAACTCGCAGGGCACCTGTGAGCTGACCGGCGAGGTCTTCGAGTGGCGGTCCACCGAGCTGCGCTGGGCAGACCAGGACCACGATGACCCCAAGGTGGTCGCGAGGGCGGCGAGGGAGGCCTTCGGCGACGTGCTGGAGCCCGCCGGGTTCGACGCGGATGGCAACGGCCGGATCGACCACCTGTTCGTGGTGCACTCCGGGCGCACCGAGCAGGACCGGCCGAACCCTCGCCACCTGTTCCCCGCCGACCGCGCAGACTTCTCTGTAGTGCTGCAGTCCCAGGGCGTCGGCGGAGTAGGGGAGGAACTGGCGATCGGCATCTACCTGCACGAGGCGGGCCACCAGTACTTCGACCAATACGACCTGTACGGCAACTACCAGCACGGGCGGTACGGGATCGGGGTGTGGGGGATCATGGGGCTCGGCGCGTGGGGACCGAACAACGGGATTCCGCTCGCCGAGCTGTTCCGCTACCCGGTGCACTTTCGCGCGGCGGCCAAGGAGCAGATCGGGTGGATGGCGCTCCGCACCCTCGACACCACCACGCTGGACCTGCGCCTCGACCCCATCGAGATCGGTGGTGAGGGGCTCCGCATCCCGGGGGCGGGTGCCGATCTGGTCCTGGAGGTGCGGGGTCCCATCGGATTTTCCAGTGGGCTTCCGTGCCATGGCCTGTTGATCTGGCGCGAGGACTGGTTTCCCCTGTCGGAACTCCCCGTCATCAGGTTGGT
>JAFDJI010001018.1 GCA_019307545.1 Deltaproteobacteria bacterium
ACGTAGTCGATCTTGTTGTCGTTGAGCTGGTGGGCCGGTCCGACGGCCACGTCCACGCAGTAGTGGGGAATGCCGCCCTCGAGGTCCGAGACCACCTGGTACCACTTGGCGTGGCTGCAGCAGATGTGGTCCTGCCACAGGAAGTCGGGCTTCGGGAACGCCCCCCCGAAGGCGTACTGGTCGAGGATCACCGAGCCCCAGTAGTTCCGCATGTACGAGCACAGGTCGCGGGCGTAGCCCAGCCTCTCCGCGGCCTCCATGCACTTCATCGAGAAGTCCTTGTCGAAGGCGATGGAGGCACCGTAGGGCTCGGAGGTCAGGCTGGCGACGTCGCGCCCCAGCCCCTCGGGCACCGCACCCAGGGTCCACGCGCCCCCGGCCCAGCGGATGCCGCCCTGGTCCTTGATGTCCCGATAGCGCGCGTAGTACTGCTGGCGAAGCTCCTTGGCCTTGTTCCAGCACTGCAGCGGCTCGGTCGGGTAGGTCTCGGTACGTCAGTCATCTCGGGCTCCTCGAACGTTGGGCCGGGATCAGAACAGCTCGTCGGCTTCGAGCATCTCCAGGAAGGCCTCCACCCGGATCTGGAACTGCCCGAGCGGTACGGTGACGTCGAACTCCAGGAACAGGACCGGGATGTCCACTTCCTCGAGGGCCTTCTTGATGGTGGGGATGTCGATCTCGTGGGGATCGCAGAACTTCTGCTGGATCACGATGGCGCCCTTGCAGTCCCAGTCGCGGACCAGGCGCAGGATGTGCTCCACCCGGGTCCGGGTCTCCCAGTCCTTGGTGGGACAGGGGGGGCGGTCGCAGTAGCGGTCGGCGATGGCCCGAAGCGGGTCGTCGCCGGGGTCCTCGACGTTGTTCCAGAAGTAGCGGGTACCGGTGCAGTGGTCGTCGGTGACGATGGTGCCCAGTACTACGCGCGCTATCGGGACATCAAGGACCAGGGCGGCATCCGCTGGGCCGGGGGGTCGCGGCGGTCGAGGTCGGTCAGGAGGCCCTGCATCAGCTCGGCGTGCTCCCGCTTGTCGCCCATCTGCTGGGCCAGGACGACCTGTAGGGCCTCGACACCGGTGAGCGGGGGCGGGTCGGCCTTGCGGAGGTCGTAGAGCTGGTGCATCAGCGTTCGGCTCTGGTTCATCACCTCGATGCCCTCTTGGAGCTTGGCGTCGGTGATCTCCTTTCCGGTCCACTGCTCGACCGCGGACTTGAACTCGGCAAGCTCCCCGGCCAGGAAGGTCCGGGCGCGGGGGCTCTGCACCTTGTGGGGCATGCACAGGTAGTAGGAGAAGTCCACCGGGCGGTGCTTCTCCCAGCTCGTGTAGGCCTGCCGGATGTGGAGGCAGGACTGGGCGATCATCAACCCGTCCAGGTAGTCGAAGCGCCCCTTGAGCCCCTGCGCGAGGCAATCGCGACAGAACGGGCAGTACATCCCGAAGATGTGGGGCTCGGTGACGTCCTGAGGCTCGTGGCTTCCCAGGATCCGGACCGGCAGCACGTCCGCGGCGTAGAGAATCTCCTCGGGGACGTAGGTGCAGAAGTAGCCCAGGACCTTGCCGCCGGTGCGCTCCTTCCAGGCACGGGCGTAGTCGTGCCGGTCCTCGTAGATCCGGGACAGCTTCTCGAACATCCGTTCCTCCTCGCTGTGGAGTCCGCAAATGGGGCAGGAGGCGCTCGCTCCCGGGGTAGGAACCGCCGGGGGGACCGTCGCCGGGCAGGTCTTCTAACGCCTGCAGCGCGACTCGTCGTCGTGCGATGGACCGAGGTCAGCGCTGGCCGTACAGCTCCTGCTGCAGCGCGTCCAGCTGTCGGGCAGTGCGCCGCTGGTGCCGAAGCAGCGCGCGAGCCGATGGGACGTCTTCATCGAGGTCGATGAGACGATCCCTCGCCGCGACCACCTGCCCTTGTTCGACGCGCAGACGCAGCTCTCCCAGGCGCTGGGTCTGCTTGTCACTGCGTACCCACACCCCGCTTCCCTCGGTGTGGGGTGGGTACCACTCCTGGAACCCGCCGGCCTCGATGAGGACGTCCACGCCCGGTTCGCGAGCCAAGGCACGCGACGCGCGGCCGGGCTCGTAGGCCAACACCACCACCAGGTCCGCCGCGGCCTCCATCTCGGGTATCCA
>JAFDJI010000465.1 GCA_019307545.1 Deltaproteobacteria bacterium
CACCGCGCTGAAGCAATTTCAGGTGCAAGCACCCGAAGGGGTGGTGTACGCCAACAGCACTGCGCGGCCCTACGCGACCACCGCGGACGGCGTCCGCCACGCCCTCGCCGAGCACGTCGTGCGCCCGGTGCGGTTCGCCGACCAGCTGGAGGCGATGTACGACGATGGGGCGCGGGTGTTCGTGGAGGTCGGCCCCGGGCGGGTGCTGACCCGGTTCGTCGAGCAGACCCTCGGGGAGCGGCCTCACCTGGCGCTGTCGCTGGAGGACCCGCGCGGGGGTGGAGCCCTGGAGGGGCTGGTGCGGCTGCTCGCCCACCTCGCCGTGGCCGGCGTCCCCCTGCGCCTCGGTCCGCTGTTCGAGGGTAGGGGAACCCGCCCGGTCGACCTGGACGCCCCAATGCCGGTCCCCTCTCCGACCCTGTGGCGGGTGAACGGCCAGCGTGCATGGCCGCGAGAAGGGGTGCTGCCGGACTTCGCGATGAAGGTCCTCCAGCAGCCGCTCTCTGTGGCGTATTCCGCCAAGGAGACCCGGGACCAGGTGGTGCTGGAGTACCTGCGCACCCTGCGGGAGCAGGCGGAGACCCAGCGGCAGGTGATGCTCTCCTACTTGGGCGAGGGCGCGCCCGAGGTGGAGGCGTTGGCACCCATCGAGGCCGCGATCCGGGAGATCACCGGCGAGGCACCGCTCCCCACCGCTACCGCCGAGCTGGACACGGCTGAGTTGCTCCTGGACATCGTTGCGGAGCGGACCGGCTACCCGCCCGAGATGCTCGATCTCGACCTGGATCTGGAGTCCGATCTCTCCATCGACTCCATCAAGCGCATCGAGATCCTCGGCGCGCTGTACGAGGGACTGGGGCAGGCGCTGGGCCTGGACGTGGAGCGGGAGCGCCTGGTGGAGGAGTTGGCAGGCATCAAGACCTTGCGCGGCATCCTGGCCTGGATTGCGGACCGCACCGACACCGACCTGGAGCAGCTGATCACCGAGGAGCTCCCCAAGGAACAGCTCGAGGAGGGGATGCCAGACCACACTCTGCGCTTCGTGCCCGAGTTGGTGGAGCTGCCGCCGCCCGCCCCGGGTAGTCTCGCCCATCTGCGGATGGGTATCGTTGGGGATTCGCCGCGGCTGGCCGAGGCGCTCCTCGGGGCCGCCCTCGCCGAAGGGGCGCGGGCCCGGATCCTGGAATCCGACGCCAGCCTGGACAACCTCGACGTGCTCGTTGCCCTGGATGGTCTCGGTGCGGCGGTGGACGCGGACCTCGGTGACCGCCTGTACGCGCTCTCGGACCTGGCGCGACGCGCCCTGCTCGGCGGGGTGGAACGGTTCGTGGTGGTGACCGGGCAGGGGGGATCGCTGGGACAGGCCGTGATGGAGGAGGCACCGGGTGCGGGCGTCGGGGTGTCCGGGCTGCTGAAGACCATCGCCAAGGAGTGGCCTCTGGCCAAGGTGCGGCGGGTGGACCTGGCGCTTGGCGACGACCTCGGGGTCCAGGTCAGCTCCCTGCTCGCGGAGTTGGAGGATGCCGACGGCCCGGTGGAGGTCGGGTATCGCGATGGGTGTCGCCTCGGGGTGCGCTTCGTCGCCCGGGAGCTGGATAACGGCTGCCTGTACTCTTTTGGTCGCGACAGCGTGTTCCTGCTCACCGGGGGCGCGCGCGGTATCACCGCTCGGGTGTCGAAGAGCCTCGCCGAGCGGTACGGGGGTACGGTGGTGTTGGTGGGGCGCAGCCCGGTCCCGGAACCGCAAGAGGACCCGTCCTTCGCGGGAGCCGACGGCGTCGACGCCCTCCGGGCTCGGGTGGTGGCCCTGGGAGAGGAGGCCACGCCCGCGGCGGTGGAGACACGGGTGCGACGCCTGATGGCGGACCGGGAGATGCGCGAGACCTTCGCGGCGATCCGCGCTTCGGGGGCCAGGCTCGACTACCACGCGGTCGACGTGCGCGATCGCGCCGCGGTGCGGGCCCTGGTGGAGCGCGTGTACCGCGAGCACGGGCGCGTCGACGCCGTCGTCCACGGGGCGGGGGTGAACGAGGACAAGCTGTTGCGCCACAAGGAGGCTGACTCCTTCCGAAGGGTGTTCGACACCAAGGTGCAGGGGGCCCTCAACCTCACCGAGAGCCTGCACTCGGACGTGGGGGTGGTGGTGTTCTTCTCCAGCGTGGCCGGTGCCTTCGGCAGCCGCGGGCAGGTGGACTACGCAGCGGCGAACGACACCCTGGATCAGCTCGCACGCGGGCTCGACGCCTGCAACGGCGGGCGCACGCTGTCCATCGATTGGGGGCCATGGGGCGGCGGCGGCATGGTCACTCCGGAGCTCGAGGCGCAGTACGCCCGCCGGGGCATTGGGCTCATCGACCCCGCAGAGGGTGTGCGGCGCCTGCTCGACGAGCTGGAGTCGGGCCAGGACGCCCAGGTGGTCCTCATGCAAGCGCGTCCCCAGCAGATGACCTGATGTCGGAACCCGCAGCGCACGGCGTCGCCGTCATCGGGTTGGGCTGTGTGTTTCCGGGGGCGGACGACCCCGAGCGCTTCTGGCGGAACATCGAGAGCGGTCACGACGCCATCACAGAGGTCAGCGAGGCACGCTGGGACCCCCGGTTCCACGACCCCCACGCCACCGCGGTGGACCGGGTGTACACCCGCCGCGGGGGCTTCGTCGCCGACACGCTGCCCTTCGATGCGGTGGCCTTCGGCATCATGCCCGCCACCGTCGAGGGCGCCTAGCCGGACCATCTGGTGGCGTTGCAGGTCGCGTCGCGGTGCCTGAAGGACGCTGGCTTCCGGGAGGGTGGCCTCGATGGCAGCCGGGTGGGGGTGATCCTCGGCCGGGGTGGCTACGTCACCCCGGGACTGGTGCGCTTGAACCAGAATGTGCGCGACGCGGAGCAGATCGCCGTGCTCCTCCAAGAGCTGGCGCCCGATCTCGACACCGAGGTGGTGGAGCGGGTGAAGGCCGCGTTCCAGGACGCGGCGGGCCCGTACGGCCCGGACACCGCGATTGGGCTGGTGCCCAACCTCGCCGCCTCCAGGATCGCCAATCGGCTGGACCTGCAGGGCCCTGCCTACACAGTGGACGCGGCGTGCGCGAGCGCCCTGATCGCGGTGGAGCACGCGTGCCGGGAGTTGCGGGCGGGTCGGTGCGACCTGGTGCTCGCTGGGGGGGTGCACCTCACCCAGGACATCACCCTTTGGAGCGTGTTCTCCCAACTCGGCGCCATGAGCCGCATCGGCATGATCCGGCCCTTCGACCGGCGCGCCGATGGCTTGCTCATCGGGGAGGGCGTGGGCATCCTCGCCCTGAAGCGCCTGGACCACGCCGAGCGGGATGGCGATCGCATCTACGCGGTGCTGCACGGGGTGGGCAGCGCCAGTGACGGACGGGCCTCCTCGGTGATGGTGCCCCGGGTGGAAGGTCAGGTCCGGGCCCTGAGGCGGGCGTGGGCGGACGCCGAAATGGACCCCGCCGGGGTGGGTCTGCTCGAGGCGCACGGAACGGGGACGCCAGCAGGGGACGCGGTGGAGCTGCAGACCCTTGCCGAGGTGTTCGGCCCACCACAAGGCGGACGGCGCGCCGTGATCGGGTCGGTGAAGTCGATGATCGGCCACGCCATGCCCGCGGCCGGTGCGGCCGGCCTGATCAAGGCCGTGCTCGCCGTGCACCACGGGGTGCTCCCACCGACCCTGCACTGCGAGGAGCCGCGGCCGGAGATGGCGCACACCCGGTTCGAGCCCCTCGCGGCGTCGCGCCCCTGGGACCAGGAAGGGAGACGCCTGGCGGCGGTGAACGCCTTCGGCTTCGGCGGGATCAACGCCCACGTGGTGGTCGGGTCCCACGGCGACGCGGTGGCGCGGGCGCGGCGGACCCACAAGGCGGCCGACAAGGTGGATGTACCCGTGGTGATGCTGGCGGCGCCCGACCCCCGAGCGCTGCTGGAGGCCCTCGATGCCGGCGCGCGGCGCGGGGGGGAGGGGCCGTGCCGGCTGGCGGTGGTGGACCCCACGGACAAGCGCCTGGCGCGGGCCCGGACCATCGTGGCGCGCGAAGCACCCTGGCCGGGCCGGGGCGGGAT
>JAFDJI010000466.1 GCA_019307545.1 Deltaproteobacteria bacterium
GGACCTTGAGCAGGAACTTGTCCGGGTCGCTGCTGATGCTCGTACAACTGGCGTAGGTCACCGCGAAATCGGTAGTGTAGGGCACCACCTTCGACCCCAACGCCGCGATGTCTTGCGGCAAGCCCGGGTCTGGGAGGGGCGTCGACACGACGAAGGAGCTCAGGTCCGCGGAGTTCGAGAGGTTGCACCTTCCAGGTCTCGCCGTCGTCCAGGCTGACCGCCCCGAATGCGTCGCGCCGGCCGTGGCCGGGAAAGCCCGAAGTCGATGGGTCGTCGAACTTGATGACCGGACCGTAGATGTAGGAGCTGATCAGCGGCTTGGCCCGCTCCTCCTTCTTCACGAGTTCGTCGTCGATGTTGTTGTACTCGACCGGCACCAACTCGCCGCTCGCCGCTTGTGCTGGCACGTGGAAGTTCATCAACTCGATGGAGGCGTGCTCGCCTTCGGGCTCGGGGTTCTCGGTGACCCCGGGCGGACTCGATACCGACCTCACCAGGGACTGCCCGTCATCGGCGAGCGCGCTGTCCGCGTGTCCCATCGCGCCCGTCACGAGCGCGGCCACCATCAGGTGTACGAACGGTCTCATCGGCATACGCCCAAGTCTATTGAGTTGACCCCAACCCTCCCGGCGATTCGCGGGATTGAAGATCATCCCACGGATGGGGCCCGGATGAAGGCCGAAAAACGAGAAAGCCGCATAAGCAGCCATGATGGGGCATCTGCGCTATGCGCTTCGGTCCCGGCGGGGTTCGTCGCGGGCGAAGCGCTCGCACGGGGCGAATGCGGGTTTCGAATCCGGGCTTCGGGGATTGACCCTCGGGCAGGTCAGCCCTCGGCGCGGTCGTAGCCGTAGGCCTCGTACACGTTTCCCCACCGCTCCCGCACGAAGTCGAGGGTGTCGTCGTCGATCTCCAAGCGGTTGGTGCGGTATCCGCGTAGCCCATCGAGGTATTGCTGCAATTGCGGCCGGTATTCCTCCAGCCCCGGCAGCCCGAACTGCTCGTAGATTTGCTCGGTGTACGACATCTCCTTGCCCACGAAGTCGCGGTAGGCGATCTCGATCAGGTTCTCGGGGGGGATGAGGGCGCGGTCTTCGAGGAGGCGGGTGTAGAGCCGCTCGCCGATGAGCGCGGTGTGCTCGCGCCGCTTCTCGATGAAGGCCCGCTTGTGGCGGTGCATGAAGTTCTCCCAGTCCACCTTGCCGCGCATGTGCACCATGGAGGCGAACACCCGCGCCGGGTGGCGGTGGATGTGGATGAACCGGGCGTTCGGGAACACCTCGAGCAACAGCGGGATGCGGGCGCTGTGGGGGCAGGACTTCACCACCACCCGCTTTCCCCCGGAGGCGTACATCTGCTTGCGCACGAAGTAGGCCAGGGCATCCTTGAACCGGCGCTGCTCGGCCTCGCTGGTGTCCTGGAAGTCGATGTACCGCTCGTACTCCTCGGCCCGGTCCGGGAACATCAGCGCGGGGTAGAAGGACAGGCCGCCGGTGAGCTTGAGGAGGCCGATCTCGTCCTCGGCCGCCTCGAACCAGCCCTGCTTCACGGCGTCGTAGGAACGGGTCTCGGTGAGCGCGCTCGCCAGCAGCTTGGGACCGATCCGGCCGGTGAGGAGGAAGGTGGAGGGGAACACCGCCTGGTACACGGTGGAAAACGTGTGGTTCGGGGCTCGCCCGAGGACGTTGTGAAGGTGGGTGGTGCCGGTGCGCCAGTGGCCGAGGATGATGAGGGGAGGGGGATCGAGGGGGGTGGCGCGGATAGCTCGGTTGTACATCAGCCGCTCGATCGTGCCCAGGACCCCGGTACAGATGCCGAGGCCGGCGATCCACGCCAGGCGGTGGGCGTAGGCGAGGCTCACGTTCCACCGGTTGCGGTGGAGGATCTTCAGCCAGGCGGGAAGCTCGATGCCGGTGATCAGCTGTTCCAGGGACCAGCGGTTCTCCAGTCGTTCCACGCGTGCGTTCATGTCGTTCTCCCCGGGCATGGGCTCTCCTGGGACCGAGGGGGAGTTGGGGCAACCGGGCCGTAACCTCCTGTAATCGGATGGTGAAGACACCGAAGCTCCACCTGGTGGACTCTGGGCTCGCCTGCTGGCTGCTCGGCATACGAACACCCCAGCAGTTGCACAGTCACCCACTTCGAGGCTCCATCGTCGAGTCGTGGGTCGTCTCGGAAGTGCGGAAGGCGTGGCTCAACCGGGGCGAAAGACCGCGGATGTGGTTCTATCGCGAACGGTCGGGGAGGGAGGTGGACCTGGTCGTCGATCGTGGCGATGCGCTCCTTGCCGTCGAGGTCAAGTCCGGCCGCACGGTGCCGTCGGACGCGTTCCGGGAGCTGAACCGGTTCGCCGCCATCGTGCGCGAGGCTTCGGCCGAGGACACCACCACGGTGGTGCCGATCCTCGTCTACGGCGGCGATGAACGGCGTCGACAGCAGGGTGTGGAAGTCCTCCCCTGGCACGAGATCCAGTCCTGGTCGTGGACCCCACGCTGAGGCGCGGTGGACCTACCGGGACATCGTCCCCCCTTGTGACTCCCTGTAGGGCGCGCCTTCCCGCAACATGGTGTCTTGCCATTCGCCGCGATACAGGCCGCCGATGAGCGATGTACCCATCACCCGCCGCCTGGCGGAGTGGATTGTCGAACTCCGAGCCTCCGACATCCCCGAGCGGGTGCGCGACAAAGCGCGCTACCAGGTGCTGAACGTCCTCGCCGCGCTGCATGCGGGCAGCCGCACGCCTGCGGGTCAAGCGGTCCACAGAGCGGTGGCGGGATGGGACAAGCCCGGGCCCTGCACCGTCATCCCAACCGGCGAGAGGTTCTCCGCGCACGAGGCGGTGCTGGTGAACAGCGCCTTCAGCATGGCGCTCGACTACGACGACTACCTGTACATGGGCCACACCGGGCACTCCGCGGTGTTGGCCAGCCTGGCCTTGTGCGAGGCGCTCGGCCGGTCCACCGAGGATCTGCTCGTGGCCCAGGTGATCGCCAACGAGATCGGCGGCAGGGTGGGGGCGAGCTGTGTTTTCGGCCCCCAGAACGGGCAGGCGTGGAGCTTCATCCATGCGGTCGCCGGGGCCGCGGTCGCCTCCCGCCTGTACAGGTTGACGGTCGAGCAGACCGCCCATGCCCTGTCGATCGCGCTCTACCAGCCGCCCTTCACCCTATGGCCGGGGTTCATGGGGCCCCAGAGCAAGGTCCTCACCGCCGCGTGGCCCACCGTGGCGGGCATCCAGGCGGCCCAGTTCGCTGCCGAGGGGCTCACCGGGGCCCCGCGGATCTTCGAGGACCCCCGCAAAGGGTTCTGGGCGTCGTTTTCCTATGTGCCCCTGCCGCACCTGATGAGCGGGTTCGGGCAGGCCTGGGTGACCGACACCCTCACCTACAAGCGGTACCCGGGGTGCGCCTATGTGGGCACCACCCTGGACGCGCTGTTCGAGATCCGGGAGACCTTCGCCCAGGCGGCCGGCGCCCCCCTCGACCCGGACCAGGTCGATCGGGTGGAGGTGGAGGCGAGCCTGCTCTCGGTGGAAATGGACAACATCTCCAGGGAGCACGTGCGGCCCGAAGAACCGCTGTCACCGATCAACGTGAACTTCTCCATCCCCTACAACGTGGCCATCGCGCTCCTCGCCGGACGCCACACCGCCGCAGAGCTGTCGCCGGCGTTCCTCGCCGAGCACGAGCAGCGGATCCGCGCGCTAGCCGACCGAACCGCGCTCCGCCACGACTGGCAGATGACCTTCGAGGTCGTGGCCGCCTTCGACGCGGTCCTCGGGAAGAGCTCGGTGGCGGCGGTACTGGGGCCGCGCGACCTGGTGACCCTCGCGCGGGGGTACCGCGATCAGCTCGGCGGTGACCGCCGGTCCCTCGATCTCTCGTCCTTGTTCACCACCCACTTGCCCGAGCTGTTCAAACGTGGGCGCAGGGCGCTGGGACGACGGGGGAAGGGGGAGCCCGACCTGGGCGAGGTGGACTTCAGTGGCTTCCGGATGGCCTTTCCGGCCCGGGTCACCGTGCACACCACCGACGGGCGGGTGTTCTCGGCGCGGCAGGACGTGC
>JAFDJI010000467.1 GCA_019307545.1 Deltaproteobacteria bacterium
CACCGACACTGACACCGACACCGACACCGACACCGACACCGACACCGGCGAAGAGGAGCCGGGCGGCTGTGGTTGCACCACGCCCGTTCCGCAGCACGGGTGGCTGCTGCTCGCGGTGTTCCCATTGCTGTTCCGCCGTCGTCGATAGGACCCGAACTGCGTCAGAAACGACAGGTTTGAGTCAGGCGCGCAGTAATGCTGCGTGCACTCCCCACCGGTCGGGCTAAGGTAGCCTTCCGATCAAGGCACCTGCGGCTGCGGAGCCCCGGCTCCTCCCGCCGCATCGGGGCTGGCTTGCGACGGAGCGGGAGGCGACCATGGACCCGCAGACCATCGAGCAACTCGTCGAGCGCCACGGTGGGGATCGGAGTGACTTGATCTCGCTCCTGGAGATCATCCAGAACAAGTACAGCTTCCTGCCCCCAGCGGCGCTGCGCATCCTCGCGGAAAAGACGGGGCAATCGCTGGTCGACGTCTACGGCGTGGCCACCTTCTACAAGTCCTTCAGCCTCGAGCCTCGGGGCAGGCACCTGGTCTCGGTCTGCCTGGGCACCGCCTGCCACGTGCGGGCCGCCCCGACCATCGCCGCCGAGTTCGAGAAGCGCCTGGAGATCCGTCCGGGAGAGACGACCCCGGACCGGGAGTTCACCCTGGAGACCGTCAACTGCCTCGGCGCCTGCGCCCTGGGACCCATCGTGGTGGTGGACGGGCACTACTTCGCCGGGGTCGCGGTCGCGGATGTGCGCGGGATCCTCGACAAGACGGTCGAAGGCCTGGACAAGGTGGAGATCAAGACCGACGAGCGGATCTTCCCGGTGGAGGTCAGCTGTCCCCGGTGCAACCGCAGCCTCATGGACCCCTACGTGCTGGTGGACAACCATCCCTCCATCCGCATCGTGGCGGCCTTCGGGCGCAAGCACGGCAGCTTGCGACTCTCCTGTCTCTACGGGAGCTACAACATCCTCATGGACCACGAGGTCCCGATGGACCAGGTGGTCAACTTCTTCTGCCCCCACTGCCACGGCGAGCTCACCAGCGCAGCAGACTGCCCCGGGTGCTCAGCGCCCATGGTGCCGATGATCGTGCGCGGAGGGGGAATCGTGGAGATCTGCTCCCGCCGCGGATGCAAGGAACACAAGCTGGACCTGGACGGGGTCAACCTGTAACGGCTCACGAACCATACGACGGAACGTCTCATGGCAAGACTGCGTTCAATCGATGATTTCCTGGACCTGGAAGGCCGGATCTCCGCGGGCCGAACTCCCCACACCCCCACCATCGTGCTGGCCGCGGGGACCTGCGGCCAAGCGGCCGGTGCCAACGATCTGCTCCGGGTCACCAAGCGCGAGTTGCTCGCCCGAGGTCTGAACGAGCAGGTCCGCCTGCGGGTCACCGGCTGCCATGGCTGGTGCGAGATGGAGCCGTCCGTCCTCGTAGAGCCCCGGGGGACCTTCTACCCCAAGGTGGGAATGGCCGACATGGTGCGCATCGTCGGGGCCACGGCCAAAGGGGAGGTCATCGAGAGCCTCCTCTTCGTGGACCCGATGTCGGGCAAGCCCATCGAACGACAGCGAGACATCCCGTTCTTCAAGGAGCAGGTGCGGACGCTGCTCAAACGCGGCGAGAAGGTCGACCCGATCCGCATCTACAACTACATCGACACCGGGGGCTACCGGGGCATCGCGCGCGTGCTCGCGAACGGCAGTCGCACCTGGGTCGTCAACGAGATCAAGGCTTCGGGGCTCAGGGGTCGAGGCGGTGCCGGTTTCCCCACCGGGGTGAAGTGGGAGATGTTGGCCGACCAGGACGGCGAGCGGGGCAAGGTGCTGATCTGCAACGCCGACGAGGGGGATCCGGGCGCCTACATGGACCGCGCCCTGCTCGAGGGCAACCCGCACAGCGTGATCGAAGGGATGTTGATCGGCGCCTTCGGGACGGGCGCGACCCAGGGCGTGATCTACGTTCGAAACGAGTACCCGCTGGCCATCAAGCATGTGGTGATCGCCCTGCGCCAGTCCCGGGAACTCGGCATGCTCGGGGAGGACATCCTCGGCACCGGATTCTCCTTCGACATCAAGCTGGTCCGCGGGGCGGGCGCCTTCGTTTGCGGCGAGGAGACGGCGCTGATCCGCTCCATCGAGGGTCAAATGGGCGAGCCGCGCCAACGCCCTCCCTATCCAATCGAGTCCGGCGTCAACGGCCGGCCCACGGTGATCAACAACGTCGAGACCTGGGCCAACATCCCGATCATCGTCAAGCGCAGTGCCCCAGAGTTCTCCCGCATCGGCACCAGGATGAGCTCCGGCACCAAGATCTTCAGCCTGGTGGGCAAGATCAAGAACACCGGCCTGGTCGAGGTACCGATGGGGGTCACCCTCGACCACATCGTGAACCGCATCGGTGGCGGCCCCATCCCAGGGCACCAGATCAAGGCGGTGCAGACCGGTGGTCCCTCCGGGGGCTGCATCCCGGTGGATCTGTTCGACGTGCAGGTGGACTACGACAGCCTGGACAAGCTCGGCTCGATCATGGGCTCCGGAGGAATGATCGTCATGGACGAGTCCACCTGCATGGTGGACGTCGCCAGGTACTTCATGGATTTCCTCCAGGACGAGTCGTGTGGCAAGTGCTTCACCTGCCGTAAGGGCACGCAGCGGATGTACGAGATCCTCGACGACATCAGCCATGGTCTGGGCACCATGGAGAGCTTGGAGCTGCTCGAAGAGCTGGCGACCGTCGTCAAGGACACCTCGATGTGCGGCCTCGGGCAGTCCGCCCCGAACCCCGTGCTCAGCACCTTGCGCCACTTCCGGCACGAGTACGAGGAGCACATCTACGAGAAGCGGTGCCCCTCCTTCGTCTGCGAGGGCCTGGTCGGCGCGCCCTGCCAAGCCGCTTGCCCGATCGGCACCGAGGCCTGGCGCTACGTGGCCCACCTCTCCCGCGGGGAGTATGCGGAGGCGTACCAGGCGATCCGGGAGACAAACCCGTTCCCATCGGTCTGCGCACGCGTGTGCGACAACAAGTGCGAGGACCACTGCAAGCTGGGGCAGACCGGTCATCGCCCGGTGGCGATCCGGGCGCTGAAACGGTTCATCACCGACCGCATCGACCCGGGTACCTTCGAGCCGGTTCGCCGGCCGGTGGACGGGCACGTGGTCGGACGGGTCGCCGTGGTCGGCTCGGGCCCGGCGGGGCTCACCGCGGCCCACAACCTCTCGTTGATGAACCACAAGGTCACCGTGTTCGAGGTCGAGGACCGGCCCGGCGGGATGTTGCTGTCAGGGGTTCCGACCTACCGGCTGCCCCGAGACGTGATGGAAAAAGAGATCGCCGCCATCCTGGACGAGAACATCAGCCTCGAGTGCGGCCGCGCCCTGGGTCGGGACTTCACCATCGATGACCTCTTCGAACAGGGCTTCCAGGCAGTCTTCCTCGCGCTGGGCGCCCACCGCAGCCGCAAGCTGGGCGTGGAGGGCGAAGACGCCGACGGGGCCCATCCCTCGATGACGTTCCTCAAGGCCTGGAACCTCCGGGGCGAGAACCTGGCCAAGGGACGGGTGGGGGTGATCGGGGGTGGAAACTCCGCGGTGGACGCGGCCCGGGTGGCCCTGCGCCAACCGGGGGTCGAGCAGGTGACCCTCCTGTACCGCCGGACCACCGAGGAGATGCCGGCCTTCCAGACCGAGGTGGAGGCGGCCCTCGAAGAGGGCGTGCAACTCGAGACCCTCGTCAGCCCGATCGAGATCCACACCGAAGGCGGCAAGATGACCGCCGTCGAGCTGATCCGCAACGACCTGGGTGCCATAGACGCCTCGGGCCGGGCCCGGCCGGTGCCCCGAGCGGGATCGGAGTTCACCCTCGAGCTGGATACGCTCATCATCGCCATCGGCGAGCAGCTCATGCCCTTCGAGCTCCAGGGGTCCGCAGGGCTCGAGATCCGCCGGAGCAGCACGTTGGTGGTGAACCCCCACACCCTCGCCACGGGCCGAGAGGGTGTCTTTGCCGGCGGGGACGTGGTCACCGGGCCGAATACGGTGGTGGACGCCATCGCGGCCGGCC
>JAFDJI010000468.1 GCA_019307545.1 Deltaproteobacteria bacterium
CCAGCACACCGGTCCAGGTACCACAGCATGTAGCGGACATCGGTGTGGATGGACCTGGTCATCGCCTCGTCGAAGATCCAGTCCGAGGCGATGGCCTCGTAGTTGCCGTCGAAGATGATCCCCACGAACTCGCCACGTCCGTTCATGGTTGCCGATCCGGAGCTGCCACGGGCGGTATCCAGACTGGTGACGAAGTTCACCGGTACGGAGTGGATGCGCGGGTCGGCGTAGGGCCCGTACGACCCTTCGGCGATGGCCTCCAGCACCAGACGTGGGGTGTCGTAGGGGGCGAGACCGCTCTTGCCCACGATGCCTTCGAGGGTGGTGTGTGGGGCTGCGATGAGTCCGTCGCGGGGGAAGTAGCCATCCACCTTGCCCACCGAGACCCGAAGGGTGCGGTTTGCGTCCGGGTAGAACACCCCCGGCGCGATCTTCTGGGTGCTGGCCAGGTAGCGGGGCCGCCCCTCGGGGATGAACTCCTGCACCGCGCTGATGTAGCGCGGCTTCACCTGGCGCCACTCGGCGTCTCGCTCCCGCTCCTCCTGTTCCACCCGCTTCAGGTAGGGGTGGAGCGCGGCTGCGAGGGTGAACCAGGGGTTGTCGGAGCGCTCCAGGTACCAGGTGCTGGTACCCATCAGGTCGCGGCGCTTGTCGGAGTCGGCGAGATCGATGTTGTCGTACAGCTCGTCCAGCTTGGCGTCGATGGTCTCGGCGAGTGATCGGATCTCGGGGTCGTGGTCGAGCCAGTTGTCCAGCTCCGGCACGTGCATCCCGGATGGCAAGGTCATGGTGCGGTGCAGGAAGTAGCGGAGCAGGTCGCGGTCCACCCGCCAGTCGTGGCGCGCGTCCATCTGGTCCAACTCGTTGGCGATGTGGGGGCGGTCGCGGTTCTGGTAGCCTCCCTCGCGGTCCTTGTCGGATTTGCTCGCTTCAACCGAGAGTTTGTAGATCTCGGTGGCCGCTTTGAGCATGTCCACCCGCCGCACCATCTGGCGCACGATGTAGTCGCGTTCCCCGGTGGCGGCCTCCTCGGCCTGGAGTCGGTGGACGGTGTCGAGCACGGTGCCGTAGGCTACGGAGCGCTCCTCGTCCGCGGCGATCCACCGCGCGAGGTCCTCCTCGAACTGCCACTTCTCCTCGACGGTGCCGGCCCGCAGGAACTGAGCCAGGGTGCCCTCGTAGTACACGACGTCGTTGGAGAGGTTGAGGCGGCGAGGCGCGAGCTTGGCGGCCAGCTCCTTGTCGCGCTCCATGTACCCCTCGATGATCGCCAGCATGTCGCGCCGGACCTGGATCCGGACCGGGTAGAGCTCCTCCTGCGCGTAGTCCAGCTCGGCGGCGCTGCGCCACCGGTAGGTCCCGTTCGGGTACCCCGCGACCATCACCACCTCTCCCGGGGCGGCGCCGTCCTTGGCGATGGGGAGGTGGAGGGGGGGATGGTAGGCGACGTTCGCGGGGTGGTGTTCGGTGGACCGGCCACTTGGGGAGACATAGGCCCGCAGGAAGGCGAAGTCGCCCGAGTGTCGGGGCCAGCGCCAGTTGTCGTCGTCGCCCCCGAAGTAGCCGACCGCGCGCGGAGGCGCGTAGACGACGCGGACGTCGCGGAGCGCCAGCTGTGTGATCAGCTCGTAGTCGGCGCCCCCACCATAGGTGGCCACCTCGCAGTGCACATCGGGCCCGGATTCGCAGCGTCGCACCAGGGTCTTGATGTTGGCCTCGATGCGGTCGAGGGCAGCGGTCCCCTGGAGCTTGCGGGTGCCGGCCAGGGCGTCGTCGGTGACGTCGCGCACCTCAGTGGTGACGCGCACCCCCATATCGGGGCCCGCCCACCGCTCCTGCTCGCGCCGGAGCGCGTGGAACCCGTCCTCGAAGAGGTCCTCCCCGGACCCGGAGGCGTACTGGAGCCCGTCGGTGACGCAGTGGTATGCGGTGGCGATGAGCCCGTCCGGGGACACAAAGGCGCCGCTGCAGAACTCCATGTCCACGATGGCACCCAGGGGGTGCGCGGTCACGTCGGAGAGCTGCTCCGGCGGCAGCGCGACACCCAGGGCCTCCAGCTCGGATGCGAGCTCTGGCAGCTGGGCAGGGCGCCAGTGGCCCTCCATGGCGAGAGCTGAGGCGGACGACAGCAACGCGACGGCGACGAGGACGGTACGCATCGGTACTCCAGCGGGAGTGCGATTGTCGGACAACGGTCCCCACGCTGTCCAGGGCCCGGGTCGCTCTGTCAGGGGCGACCCAGGATGCTCACCTTGGCGAAGACCGTCCGGTTGAGCGCCTGGGACGACGGCTGCAGGCTGGTGGTCTCCACGTACCCGATCCACGCCGCGGTGCCGGGGTGGGGGAGCCAGGTGAACAGCAGCGAGCTGACTGCCACCGTGTCCGCCCCCGTGCTCCCGGCGATCTCGCCGATGGCGCGCAGGCCGATGGCGCGGGTGAACTGGTAGTTGAGTCGGATCCGGGCGCGGGCCGCGCGCTCCGTGTCCTCGGACTCGGGAGCCAGAGACTCGTACTCCCCGATCCCGTCGATGCGCAGGTGGCGCGTGGGGAGGACCGAGGTCTCCAGCCCCACGGCGAAGTGGTCGGCCGGGACCAGTCGCTCGTAGTCCAGCTCCCGACCCCAGTAGATCTCGGGGGACCAGACGAAGGCGGAGCCCAGCTGACCATGGTGGTCCACATCGACGAACCATCCGCGTGTCGCGGCCTCCTCCTCCCCGTTGAAGGCATGGCCGACCTCGACCTCGATGCCGTACACCCCCGCGAACTGGAGGTAGGTGCCGACCTGCGTCACGCCGACATAGTCGCCGTTGCGCTCCACCAGGCCATCGACGGCCACCCAGGGAACGACGGTGTCCATCACGCCGTCGAAGTGGAAGAAGTGGTTCACCCACCCGCCGCCACCGGTGATCCCGGTCTGGGTGAGGTACGCGGTCTCCGAGCGTGCATCTGTGGTGATGTCCGCGATCTCGAAGCCGAACCCTGTGCCCACCCCTGGGGCGCGCTGGATGCCCAACGAGTTCCCCTGACCCCAGCGACCCTGCTCCCCTTCCTTCTGGGTCCAGCTCTGCGTGCTCTCCGCCGCCAGGGTCCACCGTCCGCCAAGGGGGGCATAGACCTCGAAGCTGGCCACGTCGTTGGACGCGGTCTGCACCAGGCCTTTGGTCAGGATGCGCTTGTCGGCGACCAGCAGGCCGACGTGGCCGCTGTCGAAGGCTTCCAGCGCGGCTCGCGCCACCACGTTGGAGGCGAGGTGGTCCTCGAGGTCCTCCTCGTCGAAGCCCGGGGTGGGGTTCTCGTGGAAGCTCGGCCGGGGCCTCTGGTCCAGCGCGTGCAGTACTCCGAGGGAGACCGGGCCCTCCTTGCCGGTCACCTTCAGGCCATAGAGCGGCTCCCTGATGGACCGGGAGTACAACAACTCGTGGCGCTCCTGGAACAGCTCCGCGCCCTCCAGGAAGAAGGGGCGCCGCTCTTCGAACCAGTAGTCGAACCGCTGGTTGAGATCGACCGGGATCTCGTCGTGCTCCACCTGGGAGAAGTCCGGGTAGACGGTGGCCGCTACGCCCACGTTGGGGGTGATCCCGAACCGCAGGTCCAGCGACGGGCGGATCGCCTGGTGCCAGGGATCGAACCCGGTCCAGGACATCGGTTCGTCGCGCGCCTCGCGCTCCCCCGTTTGGATGGCGGTCAGCGTTGGCATCAGCTCCAGCCCACTCCCCCGCTTCGGGGGCGTCAGGACCAGGGTCGTGGCCTGGTCGAAGAGCTGCGGGTGGTCCCTCTCCTGGGGAGGATGGCTGTACTTCGCGCCCTCGCCCGGCACCCTCCGGGTGAGGAGCAGGCCCCACTCCTGTGCGCCTTGGGTGGAGGGGTACTTGAGGGAGCGAAAGGGCACGGCGATCTCGATCTCGTACCCGTCCTCGGTGACCCGGCCCCGGGACCGGAGGACCGTGTCCCAGGCCGGGTTCCACCTGCCGGCGTTGAAGCGGATGTCCTGCTGGATGCCCAGGGGGTTGAAGTAGAAGATGTAGCCACTGCGCCGGTCGCGGAAGGTGTCGAGGTACAGAGCACGGGTTCGGTGACCGCGCTCACCCGCACGCCCACGTACAGGTTGGTGTCGTCCTGGAGGAACCGGACCTCGGTGACCCCCGGAGGAGCGCCGCCCTCGCTGGGGATGAAGCGGAGGAACTCGGTCACCGGCTCCGCGAGCGCCCAGGAAGCCTCGTCCAGCACGCCGTCGACCGCGATGGAACCCGTGGCCTCCACGGCATGCACGGGTGCCGCGTGCGCGGTGAGGATGGCGAGTGCAGCCAGCAGCATGGGCGGTCCAGGTCGACGGGGGTACGAGCGGCCCCGTCGATTGTTTCAGAATACGGGGGCGCGGCTGTGGTGGAGTCCCTCGAGGTGTACACCTTGGAGTCGATCGGGCGCCTATGGAGATGAACCCCCGGGAGGTGCCCGGATACTTCGGGCTTCTGGCGCGGAACGCCAATTTCCGCCGGCTGTGGCTCGGCCAGGTGGTGAGCTTCTTCGGCGACTGGTTCAAGATGATCGCCCTGTACACGATGGTGCAGAAGATCACCGACAGCACCCTGGCCATCTCGGGGGTGATGGTCGGGGCCATGCTTCCGGTGTTCCTGGTCATCCCCATTGCCGGGCCGATCGTGGATCGGTTCGATCGTCGCAAGGTCATGCTGATCACCGATGTGGCCCGTGCGGTGTTGGCCCTGGGGCTCATCGCGGCCCACTGGCTGGAGAGCCTGCCGCTGCTGTACGCGGTGCTGTCGATGATGGTCGCGTTCTCGGGGATCTTCATCCCCGCGCGGACCGCGATCATCCCCCAGGTGACCTCCGAGGAGGAGTTGCCGGTCGCGATGGCGCTCTCCGGCGGGACCTGGTCGGTGATGCTGGCCTTCGGCGCAGCGGTGGGCGGGGTGGTCACCGCCACGGTGGGCATCGACGGCGCGCTGCTGATGGACTCGGCGTCCTACCTGCTGTCCTTTGCCATCCTGTGGCGGTTGCCGCCGTTGCGGCCACGAGTGGACCATGCATCCGACACTTCCGCTGGACTGCTCGCCGGGTTCGTCTACCTGTGGCGAAAGCCGTATCTGGCCATGCTGCTGTGCGTGAAGCCGGCCATGGGCCTACTCAGCGCGGGAAACACGATGATGCCGATCTACGGCAACGGCGTGTTCGCGGTGGGCGGTCCGCTCTACATCGGCTTGCTCTACTCCACCCGGGGCATTGGCGCGCTCATCGGCTCCATGGGGGTGCGCCGGGTCGTGGGCGACGCGCCGGAGACGCTGCGCGGCCTCATCGGGCCCTCGTTCCTGGTGATGGTCGCCGGGTTGTGGATCGCCTCCGTCTCCCCGAACATGGGGGTTGCCGGACTCGGTTTCCTGCTCATCGCCCTGGGTCAGGGCGTGGCCTGGGTGTTCTCCGGCACCCTGGCCCAGATGGCGAGTGACCAGGAGTACCGGGGTCGGATCTTCTCGCTGGAGTTCGGGGTGATGACCCTGGTGGCCTCCGTCTCCAGCCTGGGGGGCGGTGCGGCGGTGGACTGGGGCCTGGCCACGGTGCGAGAGGTGGTCGGAGTCACGGCGCTGCTGGTGGTGGGGCCCGCCCTGTTGGGGTTCATCGCCGTGATGGCCTTGAAGCGTGTGGGATGGGTGGTGGACCGAACGGGGAAGGTGCCCTCCATCACCGTGGCCGCAGAGTTCGAAGGGGATGCCCCCGGCCACACCTGAGCGCGGGCGATGCCTCGACGATGGACAGATCCGGATCTGCGGAATGTGTATTGTCTGCTGGGAAGGAGCTATCAGCTATTAGCTATCAGCTGTTAGCTAGCGAGCTTTCTGTGGAACGTCGTTAGCACCTTCTTGATCTCGGTGACATCGGCATGCAGGTCCTGCCCGCTGCTCGCTGACTGCTGCCCGCTGCCCGCTGCGCGCCGTCCTGTCGTATCCTGCGCGTCCCCCTGGCACGTCGGTTGCAAAACCGGCGTCGACCCGGTGCAGCTCCGAAAAGGAAGGTCCCCATGTCTTGGTCCCGTAGCCTTCTCGCCCTCGCGCTCCTCTCCGCCTGCAACCTGCCCGGCCTGCCCGACCAGGAGGCGCAGCGGGATGGAGAGGCGGTCTCCCCCGCCGAAACCACCGATGAAGCGGCGCTCGCCGACCTCCAGATGCAGCGCACGGGGGTTCGCATCCGCGAGGTTGGTCCGGGTGGCGCCATCCCACGGCAGGTGGTGGTCCGGATCGCCGGCGACGTGTTCCCCTCCGACCTGGTCGGGACCGAGGCGCCGGCGTCCACCAAGCTGGAGATCCAGCCGGAGGTCCCCGGCACCCTGGAGGTGAGCGGCCGGGACACCCTGACCTTCCTTCCCGAGACGGGGTTCGCGCCGGGGACCACCTACCAGGTCACCTTGAAGTCGGTGGGGGTGGAGGAGGACCTCCGCACCCCGTCCGAGCCGGGCGACTGGAGCCGCACCTTCACCACACCGGAATTTGCCTTCCTCCGGATGTCGTTGCGCGAGCGGGACCCGCGCGCGAACCGGGTCACCGCGGAGCTGGTGTTCACCGGGCCGGTGGACGCGGAGGAGGTGGCCGGTAGGGCTTC
>JAFDJI010000063.1 GCA_019307545.1 Deltaproteobacteria bacterium
CCAGGGAGTAGCTCCCGCCCAGGGAGAGGTTGATCACGTCCGCGCCATCGTCCACCGCGTAGTCGATGCCGGCCGCGATCCAGGACGACATGCCGCTGCCCCAGGAGCTGAGCACCTTCACGGGCAGGATGGTCGCTTCCGGCGCCACCCCCGCGACGCCCTTCCCGTTGTTGGTGGTCTGGGCGATGGTGCCGGCCACGTGGGTGCCGTGGCCGTTGTCGTCACGGGCGGTCTTCGCCGTCGGAACGAAGGATGCACCGTCGAGCACCTTGGTCCCCTCCAGGTCTTCCACCTGGGTGACCCCGGTGTCGATCACCGCCACGATCACCTTGCGACCCCTCGGGGTCTGCTCCCATCCAACGGGCGCCCCCATAGCGCGCAGGTGCCACTGCTTGGCGTACATGGGGTCGTTCGGGTAGCCGAAGGCCTGCATCTCCAGCGCGGGCTCGGCGACCTCCACCAGGGGATGCCCCGCCAGCAGCGCCACCGCGTCGTCGAGGTCGGGCACGTCGCCCTCGGCGAGCGCCTCGTCCACCGACAGCGGGTGCGTCCAGTCCAGGTCTGCGCCGATCATCCGCTCGATCTCGGCGAGATCGTGTTCGCTGGCCCCATCGACGAGGTCCACCACCAGGCGCCCCATGGCATCCGGGACGACCACCGGCTCGGGCACGGGAAGCTCCCGTACCTCCGGGCGGGGTCGCAGCGCGAAGACCAGCACCACCACGGCGAGCAGCAGTGCGACGGTACGAAGGGTTCGGCTCATGAGCTCTCCCGGGCCATCGAGGGGAAGCAGACTTCCACCCACTGACAAAACCTATACGGCCTGGGACAAGCCCGCATTGCATCAGGTTCCGTCAGGACGGAACCCCTTGAGCCGCAGGCTGTTGCTGACCACGAACAAGCTGGAGGCACTCATCGCCGCCGCGGCGAGCATCGGGGAGAGCAGGATCCCGGCGAGGGGGTAGAGCACCCCCGCCGCGACCGGGATGAGGAGGACGTTGTAGCCATACGCCCACAGGAAATTGCCGCGAATGGTGCGCAGGGTGCGGCGCGCGAGCGAGAGGGCGTCCACGACGACCCGGAGGTCGTCACGAATCAATACGATGTCCCCCGATTCCACCGCGATGTCGGTGCCAGAGCCCACGGCGATGCCCACATCGGCCGTTGCCAGCCCTGGGGCGTCGTTGATGCCGTCGCCCACGAACGCCACCAGGTGGCCCTCGGCCTGCAGACGGCGCACCTCCTCGGCCTTGTCGCCCGGAAGCACTTCGGCGAAGACCTGCTCGATGCCGAGCTGCGCAGCGATTGCGGCGGCAGTGCGGCGGTTGTCGCCGGTCAACATGGCGACGTGCATGCCGAGCGCGGTCAGCTTGGCGACGGCCTCGGCGCTCCCGTCCTTTGGACGATCAGCGACGGCGAGCACCGCTGCGAGCTTGCCATCGATGGCCGCGTACAGGGGCGACTTGCCCTGTACCGCGAGCGCCTCCGCGTGCTGGGCGGCTTCCTTCAGCCCGAGGCCGAGCTTTTCCATGTACCGGTCGGCACCGACCTGGACCGTCCTACCCGCCACCGTTGCGTGCAGACCGAAGCCGGGCACGGCGCGGAAGCGCTCGACGTCCGGGAGGTCCAGACCCCGCTCTGAGGCACCAGCGACGATCGCCGCGCCGATCGGGTGCTCGCTCTGCCGCTCTGCCGCCGCCACCAGGGCGAGCACGGCATCCGCGTCGCCCTCCAGCGCGATCACGTCCGTGAGCTCGGGTCGACCACGGGTGAGGGTGCCCGTCTTGTCCATCACCACGGTGTCGATCCTGGCCAGGCTCTCCAGGGCGGTGCCCTCGCGGAAGAGGATGCCCAGTTCGGCAGCCTTTCCGGTTCCCACCATGATCGCGGTGGGCGTTGCCAGCCCCATGGCGCACGGGCAGGAGATCACGAGCACGCTGACGGCGGCCACCATGGCGTGGTCGAGCCCTTGGCCCAGCGCCAGCCAGACCCCGAACGTCACGAGCGCCGCGAGCACGACCACGGGCACGAAGATCGCCGCGATGCGGTCCGCCAGTGCCTGGATGGGTGGCTTGGACGCCTGGGCGGCCTCCACCATGGCGATGATCTGCGCGAGCACGGTGTGCGTGCCGACCCTCGACGCCTCGAATCGAAACGCGCCGGTCTTGTTCACCGTGGCGCCGACCACCTCGTCGCCCGGACCCTTCGACACCGGGAGGGGCTCCCCGGTGAGCATCGACTCGTCCAGGTAGCTCGTGCCCTCCCGGACGGTGCCGTCGACAGGCACCTTCTCTCCGGGGCGCACCAGCACGATGTCGCCGGGAATGACGGTGTCGATGGGCACGTCGTGCTCCGTACCGTCGCGCAGCACCCGAGCGGTCCGCGGCTGGAGACCCACGAGCTTGCGGATCGCCTGCGACGTCCGGCCGCGGGCGATGGCCTCCATGTACTTGCCGAGCAGGATCAGGGTGATGATCGACGCCGAGGCCTCGAAGTACACCAAGGCGGTGCCCTCCGGGAACAGCCCCGGCACCAGCAGCGCGAGCACCGAGTAGAAGTAGGCGGCGGACGAGCCCAGCATCACCAGGGTGTTCATCCCCGGGGAGCGGTGGCGAAGCTCGGCGAACCCGCCGCGGTAGAAGCGCCTGCCCGGGCCGAACTGGACAGGTGTGGCCAGCAACAGCTCGATCCAGTGCCGGATCTCCGACGGGACCAGCTTGTCCACGGCGGGGACGAACATCCCTCCCATGGCGAGGAGGACGAGCGGGATCGCGAAACCGGCTGCCACCAGCAGATCGCGCCGGAAGACCGAGCGTTCGCGCTCGCGGGCCACCTCCTCGGCGTCCTCGGTCTCCACGATCGGTGCCTCGTACCCGGCGTCCGCCACGGCCTGTCGAACGCGCGCGAGGCTCACCACCTCGGGGAGGTAGCGTACATGTGCCTTTTCCGAGGCGAGGTTCACCGAGACATCGACGATGCCGGGCAGCACCGCGATCGCTTTCTCGACCCGCCGCACGCATGCCGCGCAAGTCATGCCGACCACGGGCTGCTCGACGGTCTCGACGACGGGCTCGTACCCCGCATCGCGGATCCGCCCGAGCAGTCCGTCGAGGTCGATCACGTCGACGACCTGGAGTGTCACCTTCTCGGTGGCGAGGTTGACGCTGACCCCCTCGACCCCATCCGTCTTCTCGAGTGCCCGCTCGACCCGTCGCACGCACGCCGCGCAGGTCATCCCCTGGACGCCGACGCTCAGGGCAAGGGCAGGGGTCGCCATCACACCACGCGCGCTTCGTAGCCCTCTTCGGCAATGGCCTCGATCACGGCGGCGTCGTCAGGCTCGCCGTCCACCACCGCCACGCCTCGCTCCAAATCGACCTCCACCACCTGGTCGACGCCGGGAACCGCCTCCAGCGCCTTGGTGACCGACATCACGCAGTGCATGCAGGACATGCCATCGACATTGAACGTCTTCATGTGGATCTCCTTCTCCCCGCCGAGGGAATAGGCGTACGCACGGCCGGTGTGCACGTCAACATCGGTCACGGTATCTGCAGACCGCCCGAGACGTTGATCTCCTGGCCGGTCACGTAGTCGCTGAGAGGCGACGCGAGGAAGAGGACGACATTGGCGATGTCTTCCGGCGTGCCGAAGCGCCGGAAGGGGATTCGCTGGAGCGCGGCCTGGCGCAGGGGCTCGGGGACGCCGAGGACCTCTCCGGGGGCCTTGGGAGCGGTGAGGCGGGTCTCGGTGAACCCAGGGGCCACCGCGTTGACGCAGATGCGGAACCGCCCCCACTCCTGGGCGATGGTGCGCGTGAGACCGACGTTGCCCATCTTGGCGGCCGTGTAGTTGGCCTGGCCCGGGTTCCCGCGGATGGCCGCAGTCGAAAAGAAGTTCACCACCTTGCGCACCCGGTCGACCTCACCTCGCTCGGCTAACTCCCGCTTGGCGACGTCCCGCATGAAGGGCACCGTGGAGCGGATGCAGTTGAAGGTGCCCGTGAGGTTGACCGCCAAGACCAGGTCCCAGTCTTCGTCGGTCATCTTGTGGGACATGCGGTCGCGGGTAATCCCCGCGTTGTTCACGAGGATGTCCAGTTGCCCAAAGCGATCCACGGCTTGCTGCATGAGCCGATCCGTGTCGCGGCGGTCGGCGACGCTTCCGATGCAGACGATGGAAGCACCGACCCGGATCGCCTCGCAGGCCGCGCGGGTCGCCTCGGCCGGCTCGGCGTCGACGTCATTGATGACGACCCAAGCGCCCTCCCGTACGAAGGTCTCTGCGATCGCGCGGCCGATCCCGCGCCCGGCCCCAGTGACCACAGCAACCCGATCATCCAGCAGTCCCATCTCCCTTCCTCCTCGGCAGGGCCTCTGCAGCGAGCGCATGGCCCGCGGCACCCCTAACCGTTGGCGTCAAGGTCCGGCCCCTGAGCACTCCCAAGTGGGGTAGAGCAGCACCGAACCGGGTATGCTGCACTGAACCGAGGAGAGGAGGGAGGCCCCCATGAACCTGGCCGTCAGCGTGTTCGTGCCGCTGCTCCTTGCCACGAGCGCCCACGCCCAGACCCCGCTCCACCCGCCGCCAGAGGACCGCGCCTATGTGGCCCTGGTGATCGGACTGTCCACCTACCAGTACCTCCCCGACGAGGTCGAGTTGGACTTCGCTCGCTCGGACGCGGCGATCGTCGCTGGGGCGCTCCGCGAGTCCGCACATTTCGACCGGGTGTTCCTCCTCACCGACACGGAAGCCACCAAGGCTGGCATCCGCGACACGATGCGCACCAAGGTGGCGCAACTGGTGGGGCCGGACGATGTCATGATCGTCTACTTCGTCGGACACGGGATCGGCGCCGACCTTGGCCTTCCGACCATCCTCGCCCACGATTCCACCCTCGCGAACGGACAGGAGGACGGGTTCGTCCTCGACCTGCTGACCCGCGACATCCAGACCTGGCTCAAGGCGGGCACCACCCTCGTGGTCACCGATATCATCCACCGCAACCAACTCGACGGAATCTACTTCTACGGCCCCTCGGCCACCCAATGGCCGCCCATGCGGCCGGGGACCATGATCCTGTCGTCCTCCCAGTCCCAACAGCCTGCCACCGATGGTGCCTTCGGCCAGGTGTTCGCCGCTGCAATCGCCGGGGCCGCGGACAGGAACGACGACAGCTACGTGACCGCCGGGGAGCTGTCCGCGTACGTGGTGAGCACCCTGTCGTCCCAGGGCCAGGTACCGGTGCCGGCGGGGGACTACAACGGGAACATGATCCTGGCCGAGGGCGTGGACCGCTCCAGCGTGCGGGTGGGCACCCCTGCGGGGGACCCCGCCGGGATCTCGGAGGTCTACCCGGACGTCACCATCGACAAGGCGAAGTTCGTGTTCGGCGAGGGGGCGGCCCAGTCGGTGCAATGCCACGACAAGCCGATCATCGCCTGTGACCCGTCCTGTTACGTGTGGGACTTCCAGGCCGGCCCGTGCAACGTCACCGCGGTGATCGACGGCTACCCCATGAAGGGCCGGGTGATCATCCTGGCGCGCGGCAAGTACGACTGCCGCCGCAAGGGTCCGGAGCTGTCCTGTCTCGGGCCCGGGTAAGGTATCGGCTATCGGCTATCAGCTATCAGCTGGATTTACCTCGGGTTTGGTGGGGCCAGGACCAAGAACCGCAGTGACACGATCTCTCGCCGATCTGGAGAAACGAACTCCGCTGACGGCTGATGGCTGAAAGCTGACGGCTGACGGCTAACGGCTGAGCTACCGAATCGTCGGGTTGCCGGGCAGGTAGAGCAACACCCCGTTGTCCGAGGCCATCCTGGTCACCAGGAGCACCTCGCGCAGCGCCTCCTCGGCTCCGGGAATGGGCGGCACGATCTCCACCGTTAGCGCGGGGGTACGGGCCTGGGCCAGGTCCTCCATCAGCAGATCGAGGAAGCCTTTCTGTTCTGGAAGCCGCAGGATGCCGTACGCTTCCACGCCACCCAACTCCGCGGCCTTGGCAACAGCGACGTCCAGACCGCCCAGCTGGTCCACCAGCCTGTGCCCGAGCGCCTGCTCGCCGGTCCACACGCGGCCTTGCGCCACCGCGTGCACCGCGTCGTACTCCATGCCCCGACCCTCAGCCACCTTGGTGATGAAGCCCCCGTAGTAGTTCTCCAGGTACCTCCGGAAGGTCTCGCGACCCTCCTCGCTGAAGCCCTTTGTGGGGGAGAGCAGGTCGGCCAGCTCACCGCGCTTGAAGTAGGCGGTGTGCAACCCCACCTTCTCGAAGGTGCCCGCGACGTTGAACTTGCCACCCAGCACCCCGATGGAGCCGGTGAGGGTGGCCGGTTGCGCCACGATGTGGTCGGCGTTGCAGGCGATGTAGTACCCGCCACTCGCGGCATAGTCCCCCATGGAGACCACCACCGGCTTTCCGGCGGCCTTCAGGCGCTCCACCTCGTGCCACATCATGTCCGAAGCAAGTCCCGAGCCACCCGGACTGTTCACCCGCAGGACCACCGCGACGACGTCCTCGTTCTCGCGGGCCTGGCGCATCCATTTTCGGAACGGACCGTCCGCCAGGACGCTGTCCCCAAAGAGGCCGCCATCGTCGTCGCCGCTGGTGATCGGGCCCTCGGCGTGGATCACGGCGACCTTCTTCTTGGCCTTCCGTTGCTCCGCCCGAAGCTCCTTCACGTACTCGCCGAGCGGGGTAAACCGCTCCTGGAGCGTTTCGTCATCGAGCGGCTCGTGGATCTTCGCGACCTCCTCCGCCCAGTTGTCGTCGCCCACCTGGGGCAGGGTCGCGACCACCCCATCGGGGAAGGCCATCGCATCGACCAGACCCCGCTCCATCGCCACCTCGGGCGTGAGGTCGAGGGCGTCGATGATGGACCGGACCTCATCGGGTGCCTTGCCGCGGCCCTCGGCGATACCCGCGACCAACTGGTCGTACAGCGAGTCGAGGAGCGCTTCGTACATCTCGGTCGCGGCCTCTGAGGGGCCGGTGCGCTCGTAGGGCTCCACGGCGGACTTGAACTCCCCGACGTGCTCGTACTCGGGGTCGACCCCGATCTTTTCGAAGGTCTCGGCGTAGTAGGTGATGGAAATGGACAGCCCGGACACCAGGCTCAGGCCGCTCGGCGCGATGACCACCTTGTCGCATGCGGAGGCCAGGTAGTAGCTGCCGGTGGTGTACAACTCGCTGTACACCACACAGGGCTTGCCGGCCTGGCGCAGGTGGCCGAGCGCCGCCCGGATCTCCTGGTAGGTGGCGATCCCTGCCTCGGGGTTGTCGAGACGCAGGTACACGCCGTCGATGCGCTCATCGTCTGCTGCCTTGCGGATGGCCTGGGCCACCTCGCTCGCCACCGGTGGGAAGTCCTCGGGCTCCAGGAACAGGCCTCCGCGCACCGGGGCGTCCGGGATGACGCCCGACAACCTCACGAGCAGGAAGCTGCCCTCGCTGACGTCGCCACGGTCGGCCCGGGTGAAGAAGTACATGGTCAGGCCGATGGAACCCACGAACACCAAGAGCCCGAGCACCGTGACGGCCAAGAGCACCTGGGTGACGCGGGTGGTGCGCTGGCGGTTGGGGCTGCGCACGGGTTCAGTGGTCATGTACGCTCCGTGTAGCGTTTGCACGTCGTGAATGCGCCAGGTAACAGGCTTTGCGAGGAGGTGCCCGTGTCCGGGAGGGTGTCGCAGCTCGGGAGTAGGCTCGCCTCGTTCGCGTTCCTCGCCCTCGCCTCGTGTACGTCGGTGAGCGATTCGACCGACGACACCATGGGTGACACCGACGCCGATACGGATTCGGACACCGACTCGGAACCCGACACCGACACCGACTCGGCGTCGGACACCGGGTTCCACCCCGATCCGAGCTGCAACTACACGCTGCTGGATCAGTTCGTGGTTGACTGTGGCGGCACCTGGGTCTCCGCGGTCGGCTTCGAGGACCTGAACGGTGACCCGGCCTGCCCGCCCTACTTCCAGCTCAATGGCACCGACCATCCCACGATGGCGGAGGCGTTGAACGCGAACGGATGCGACGACTTCTGTGTCTATCTGCCCTTCGTCTCGGTGATGTTCCTTCACTGCGACACGCGCGCCGAGTTCTTCGAGTACCGCGACGGCGGCCCCGACCAGTCCACACCCACCGGCACGTGTGACCCAATGCTCTACTTCTGGTCCGCATTCGGTTCAGGCTGGTACCCCTCTCTGGCGGCGTTCCTGGAAGACAATCCCTGCCCCGAGACGTGACCGAGCACATTCCAGGCTATGCCGCTTCGCTATCCTCCAGGGGACCGATTGCGGCGATCACCTCCGTCACCGTTTTCGCACGGCTGGCGGCGTTCCGGCTGATGGCGCGCATCACCCTCGGCTTGGCCACGTGTCGGAACCCACTCTCGGGCGGGTACAGCTCGTTGCGTACTACCGGCAGATCGTGGTTGGAGAGCACCACCCGGGCCCCGCGGAACGCCGCCTTGCGGGCATACAGCGCCAGGTCGCGCTGCTCGGCGAGACCGAAGGGGCTGCTGCAGTATCCGGTGAAGCAGGCCGTCTCGGTGAGCGGCACATAGGGAGGATCGCAGTACACCTGGTCGTCTTCGCCGGCCGCATCCAGGATCTCGCGGAAGTCGGCGACGCGGAGTTCCACCCCCTTCAGCAGGGCGGATACGGCGCGGAAGGCCTCCGGGGCGGGGAACGAAAGGCGAGCATACCGACCCACCGGGACGTTGAACTCCCCTTTCCGGTTCTCGCGGTACAGACCATTGAACCCAGCACGGTTGAGCCAGATGAACCGTGCGGCGTGGGTCTTTCCCGACCAGGGTCCCTGGTTGTAGGCTTCCCGCACGTCGTAGTACCGCTCCCGCCAATCCTCACTCGGGAGCAGCACCAGTTCCCGAAGCACCCCTTCCACGTCATCGCGCAACGCCCGATGCACCGCCATCAGCTTGGTGTTCAGATCCGCGAGCACCGTGGGACCTACCCGCCCTTGGACGCGGCGGTAGAGGTACACCGCCGCGGATCCGGCGAAGGGCTCGTAGTAGGTGCCCCTGCACGGCTCTCCAAATGCCTCGCAGATGCGTGCGGCGAGCCTCGCTTTTCCGCCCGCCCACTTCATGATCGGTCGCATCAGCTACCCCAGAAGCGGATTCGAGCCTAACAGTCGCGAGATCATCGGCCAAGGAAGCGGATCAACGAACGGTTACACGCCGAGACGAACACTCTGCGTTATTCGGCGTTCTGATCCCCATATGGAGGTCCACATGCAACGTTGGTGGCTTTTGGTGGCGGCAGTCCTCGGGATCGGGCTCGCGGTGCTTCTGGTGCCCCGCCCCGATACCGGTGAGGATGTCCCGGACCGTGAGATCGGCGAGATCGAGGTTGCCGAACCACAGACGAGAGCGGGAGAAGGCGTCGTGACGGCAAAACGACCGGGGAGCAACGCCCCCACCCTCCCCGCCCACCCAATCGGCATGGATGGTCCCGATCCGGACATCACCGCATTGCCACACAAACCGGCCATGAACCCGGCGGCGGAGCGGTTCGCCGCCCGTCGTGACGTTCCCGAGGCGCGGTACGCGGCCAGAGCCCTGGCTCCCTGGACCCAGGTGCGCCGTCTGGTGGCCTCGCAGAACGAAAACAACCCGGCGGGTGCGGAGTTGGTCAGCGAGCTCGAGCAGATGACCACCGACATGCGCATCGTGCTGCGCGACCCCACCATGATGGACTTCGAGGAGATCGAGACCCGCCAGAACGAGCTCATCACCAAGGTCCGCGCCAGTACCTTCAACGACGAGGAGGTCGAGAAGATGCTCGCCCTCATCGAAACGCGGATGGGCGAGTACCACGACGAGCTCGAAGGCACCGCCGACCAACCCTAGGCCCATTACTTTTCCTTCACTGCAACCGACGCGGAGTTCCCATGTCCCTGTCCCGTCGCGTGTTCATCCTCGGGGGCCACACCACCCCCTTCATCGGAAAGCGCCACCCCGACTTCATCTGGAAGCGTCACCCCGACTTCGGAAAGCGGGAGAACCCTTCCCTGGAGGAGTACATCACCACCGCCACCTGCGGCGCCCTGGAGGCCACCGGCACCCCAGCGGCCGAGGTCGACAAGGCGTGGATCGGCAACTTCGTCGGCGAGCTGTTCGCCAGCCAAGGCCACCTCGGCGCGGCTCTGGTGGGCGCCCATCCCGACCTGCTCTACAAGCCGGTGATGCGGGTGGAGGGCGCTTGCGCGTCCGGCGGCCTCGCCTTCGCGAGCGCCGTGGAGTCCATCCTCGCCGGCACCGACGTGGCACTGGTGGTGGGCGCCGAGGTGCAGACCACTGCTCCCGCCCGCACCGGCGGCGACTACCTCGCCCGCGCTGCCCACTACAGCCGCCACCGGAGCATCGACGACTTCACCTTCCCGGCGCTGTTTGCAATCAAGAACAAGGCTTTCCTGGACGGCGAGGGCACCGAAGAGGACCTCGGGCGGGTGGCAGTCAAGGCCTACGCCAATGCCAACCGCAACCCGCTGGCCCACATGCGCACAGTCAAGATGAGCCTGGAAACCGCATCGAACGCCTCGGATCGCAACCCCACCTTCCTGGGGAACGAAGAACTGAACCCCTATCTGAAGATGTCCGACTGCTCCCAGGTCTCCGACGGTGCCTCCGCCATGGTCGTGGTAAGCGAGGAGGGGCTCCGCAAGCTCGGCAAGACCCCCGACGACGCCACCGAGCTGCTCGCGGCGACCTATGCCACCGGAAACCTGTACCAAGACGGCCCCCCGCTCCGGCTGGAGACCACCGAGACCGCCGCGCGCCGCGCCTACGCCGCCGCGGGCGTGAGCCCAGGGGACATGGGCGTAGCCGAGGTGCACGACTGCTTCACCGTCACCGAGCCGCTCATGTACGAGGCCCTCGGCTTCGCCGAGATCGGCAGGGGCCACCACCTGCTTCGCGAGGGCCGGACGGAGATCGACGGCGACCTCCCGGTGAACACGGGCGGCGGCCTCATCGGTTTCGGCCACCCGGTGGGCACCACCGGGGTGAAGCAGATCCTCGAGGTGCACCGGCAGCTACGCGGCCAGTGCGGCGACTACCAGGTCAACAAGCCTATGAAGCTGGGCATCGCAGCGAACATGGGTGGTGACGACAAGACCGCCGTAGTGACGATCCAGCGGGGCTAGCGCACCGGAAGGGTGCTGATCGGGGACATCACCATCTTCCCCACCATCAGGGTGGACAGAGCTGTGTTCATCCTGGTCAGGTCGCTCGCGCCGGTGTGTTTCATTCCCGC
>JAFDJI010000064.1 GCA_019307545.1 Deltaproteobacteria bacterium
GGCCCCCCTCGCCGGAGACCACCATCATCGTCTCTGGTGGCAACCCTGCCAGACGTGGAAGCATCCCGCGGCATCCCACCACGGTGAGGAGCCCGACACCCGCTGCCAGGGCGCCGCGACACACCAGGATGGCGGCGCCGGTCATCGCCTCGGAACCCGCGACCACCAACAGGTGGCCCGACCGGGTCTTGTGGTCGCCTGGGGCGCGTCGGGGCCACAGCGGGGCGAGGTCTCCAGGTTCGGGGATCTCCGCGACGGCGTCACCCCCACCCACCTCGATGCCGATGTCCGCGACCTCCACCACGCCGGCGTAGTCCGCTCCGGGCTCGCCGAGCAGACCTGGCTTGAGCCGGCCAAACGTCACGGTCGTGGCACAGGGGATCGCCACCCCGAGGACCGCACCGGTATCGGCGTGGATCCCGCTCGGCAGATCGACCGCCAACACCGGAGCGGAGTGGGCGGCCATGGCCTCGATGACACCGCGATACCGCCCCCCCACCGGCCGATCCAGCCCGGTTCCGAACACCGCGTCCACGAGCAATCCGGCGTCGCCCAGCCCATCGGTGAACGGGACGCCCAGGCGCCTGCAGGCGTCGCGGTTGATGGCGGCGTCTCCCGAGAGCTGTTCCTTCAGCGGATAGACCGCCACCGGAAGGCCCCAGCCGTGCAGCCAGCGCGCGCACGCGTATCCG
Organism: Deltaproteobacteria bacterium; assembly: GCA_019307545.1. Classification (GTDB taxonomy): domain Bacteria; phylum Myxococcota_A; class UBA796; order UBA796; genus JAFDJI01. The sequence goes on from JAFDJI010000064.1 coordinate 693, forward strand.
TCTCCGCCGTTGTTGCCGCCGCCGCATACCACGACCACACCCCGCTCCGCGTCTGCCCGGTGGAGGCGCGCGACGGCTCGAGCGACGGCTCGGGACGCGGTCTCCATCAGGGCGATCCCCGGCACGCCGAGGTCCTCGATGACGTGGCGGTCCATCTCACGAACCTGAGCCGCGGTCGATACGAGCTTCATGGCAGCGCCTCCCGGGCCACGCTGGTGACCTCTGTCGATACCCGCGCCACGGTCGCCTCGTCCGAGCCCTCGACCAGGATGCGCAGCAGGGGTTCGGTGCCCGAGTACCGGAGGAACACCCGCCCGCCGCTTCCCAGTGCCGCCTCTCCTGCCCTGCGCGAGACCTGTAGCAACTCGACCTCCTCCAGGGGTGGACAGCCCTGGACCCGGACCTTGGTGATCTGCCTCGGGAAGGGGTGGAACCCGGATTGGGCTCCGGAGAGCGAGGTCGCGCCGGAGAAGGCGATGGCGATGGCGCGGAGGCCCGTTACCACACCATCCCCAGTGGGCAGGCCTCCGGCGAACAGCACGTGGCCAGATTCCTCGCAGCCGAGTTGGGCGCCGCGGCTGGAGATGGCTTCTTGGAGGTGCCGGTCCCCTACCGGCGTTCGGATCACCTCCACTCCGGGGAGGCTCGGCTCCAAGCCCCCGTTGCTCATCACCGTCACCGCGAGGCTGCGCACTCCGAGCCCGACGGTGAGCAGCCATGCCAGGCCGTCCCCAGGCACCACCTGGCCCAATTCGTCCACCAGCACGCACCGGTCGGCGTCGCCATCGACGGCGAATCCAGCGTGGCAGCCACGCTCGACCACCGCTCGGGCCAGGCGCTCCGGGTGGACCGCGCCGCAGTTCTCGTTGATCGGACCGTCCCCGTCTGCAAGGAACACGAACTGTGCCGGGACATGGCGGCGGAGCCAGGTGGCGGTGCGGATGGCGGCGCCGTTGGCGAGGTCCACCGCGAGCCGCGCCCCGACCAGGGCCCGAACGTCTCCGATCGCCTGTGCCAGGGACCGCGTGTAGGCATCCCAGGCCTCCCCGCCGATGTCGGTCTCGCTCCCTGGGGACGCAGTGTGCTGCGAGGGGGCGTCCAGCCACTCCTCCAAACGAAGGATCTCCTCGTCGGTGAGCTTCCGCCCCCCCGGCGCCAGCACCTTGAACCCGTTGTCCGGTTCGGGGTTGTGGGACGCGGTGATCATCACGCCGACGTCTCCGAGCCCTTCACGCAGGGCGGTCGCCACCGCGGAGGTCGGCAGCACCCCGGCGACCCTGGCCTCGGCGCCCTCGCCGCATACCCCCGACACGACCGAGCGCTCCAGCAGTGGGCCGCTGGGCCTGGGGTCCCGCCCCACCACCACTGCCCGTCCGCCGTGCTCGTGGGCAAACCAGGCCGCCGCGCGGCCTACGGCGAGCGCCACTTCAGCCGTCACGGGGTGTTGTCCGGCCCGACCGCGGATCCCGTCGGTGCCGAACCGGATCACGGGACTGCCACCCGCACGACGCTGGGTTCCACCGAGACGGCCCTGACCTCGTCGCCGCCCCCATGCAGCACGCGAAGCCTGGTGCCTTCCGTGGGGCCGAACGGGGCCTCGTATTCCGAGCGGTCCGGCGGGTCGGGCAGGTGGGCAAACACCACCACGTCCTCCTCCGCAATCTCGGCCATCGCGGCGGCCGGCCCTTCCAGCACCACCGTCACCGTCTCGGGGGTGCAGGTCCAGCCAGAGAGTCGCCATACGTCAACCGGCGCCGCGGTGAACTCACGGTCCACCACCCTGGGATCGATATCGATCACCACCCGGATGACCTCGTCGCTCACCAGCGCCACGCTGCGGGGGAGGTCCAACTCCACGCGTTGCGCCACGTCGGTCGCGAACCCGGACACGTCGATGGGCAGGGTGGCGATCTCGGAGACCGTGTCCACGTTGACGCGGGGACCACGGATAGACACCACCTGCGGATAGATGGCGACCTCCGCCACCTGGTAGCCGTCCTCGGGATCGCCCACCAGCTTGGGCTCGATGCGGACCTTCTTGGCGAGCACCTCGTCGAGGGAGAAACGAATGGACGCGGGCGCCACCTCCAGGACCTCGAGGTTGGCGGGGACGCCCTCGGCCGGGAAGGCCGAGAAGTCCACGGTGTGGCCCCCAATACCAATGTCGGACAGATCGATCGGCACCCGCACATCACCCTGAGCTGCCCTGCGAATCGCGTTGCGCCGCCCAGCCACGGTGAGGACCACCGAAGCGGGCAGGGGCTCCACCGCGAGCAGGTCCGGGGGGAGCGTCCACATCGCGCGCGCCCGCACCTTTGCCTCCACCACCTGCTCCCCCTGCACGTACAGCCAGGCAACCAGGGCGATGCTGAAGGACAGGACCTTGTAGCCTGGATTGCGGGCCAGCCGGCGTGCCCAGGTCCCCAGTGGCAGGCGCAGCTTGATCATTTCGCCGCTCCAGCCTTGGGCTCCGGGAGGACACCGTGCTCCAGCCCCTCCATGAGGCGGGCGCGGAGGTCATCCCGGTCTGCCACCGGGATGATGACGCCCCCCAGGACCATCGCCACTGTGCCCCGTTCCTCGGAAACCACCAGGCAGATGGCATCGGTCGCCTCGGTGAGGCCGATGGCGGCCCGGTGTCGGGTGCCGTATCGCCTGGAGATCTCCTTGGAGAGCGAGATGGGCAGGAAGACCCCGGCAGCCAGGATGGTCTGGCGGGAGATCACCACCGCCCCGTCGTGGATGGGGCTGGAGGGGTGGAAGATGCTCTGCAGCAACGCGGAGGACACATTGGCGTGGATTTCGTGGGCGCCGCTCACATAGGCCTCGAGGTTCGCCGTGCGTTCGAGGGCTATGATTGCTCCCACCTTGCGCTTCGACAGCGCGAACACCGCCTTGATGACCTCTTGGAGGAGGTTGGCGTCCGAGGAGACCGAGGAGCCCTGGCTGAACAGGGTGCCACCGGCTCGTGCCAGCGCACGGCGGATGTCTTCCTGGAACAGGATGATCAACACCAGGATGACGTAGACGAAGAGGTTGTCCAGGATCCAGTGCAGGGTGGCGAGTCCCAGGTAGTCGCTCACCATGTAGATGATTCCGATGATGGCCAACCCGAGGAGGCTCTGCATGGCTCGGGTGCCGCGGATGAGCAGCAGGCCCCGGTAGATGAGCCAGGCGAGCAGGAAGATGTCGATCCAGTCGGCCGGGGTCGCCGTGGAGAACGGGCTGTCGTGGTACCAGGTGGCGAGCCAGGTCACGATCGCTCCACCGCTTGAAAGACCGTGAGGGCCTGGCGGGTGGCGGCCACATCGTGGACCCGGAGCACATGAGCGCCTCGAACCGCGGCCGCGAGGGCCGCGCCGATGGAACCAGCGACTCGGTCATCGGGGCTCGACACCCCGGTGAGCGCGCTCAGGAACTGCTTGCGGGAGGCCCCCACGACCACCCGGTAGCCAAGGGCGGCGAAGCGGGGAACGGCGGCGATCAAATCCGGGTTGCGCAACGGGGCCTTGCCGAACCCGATGCCCGGGTCGACCAGGATCTGTTCGCGTTTGATGCCGTACGCCATCGCCGCCTCTGCCCGATCCCGCAAGAAGTCCTCCACCTCACCGACGAGGTCTTCGTAGGTAGTGTCGTGCTGCATGGTACCGGGCGAGCCGCGCATGTGCATGAGGACCAGTTCGACTTCCATGCGAGCACACAGTGGGCCCATCTCGGGGTCGCTCAATGCAGTGACGTCGTTGACCACCCTGGCACCTTCCTCGACGGCGCGTGCGGCGACGGCGGCCTTGGAGGTATCGATGGACAGGACGGAATCGGGACGTGCTCGGCGCAGGCCCCGGATCACCGGGATCACGCGCGCCAACTCTTCTTCCACCGGCACCTTGGCCGATCCGGGCCGGGTGGATTCTCCCCCTACGTCCAGCCAATCCGCGCCGCTGTCCAGCAGGTGGAGCCCGTGGTCCACCGCTGCCCCAGGGTCCAGGTAGCGGCCCCCATCTGAGAACGAGTCGGGCGTGACGTTCAGGATCCCCATCAAGAGGGGTCCGCGCGTCAGGCACCCATCCACGCCATCCCCTCCGGGACGACCGGCCCCGCCTGCTCCACCAGGAGGGAGAACTCGTCGCGGTTCAACGTCTCGCGGTCCATGAGATCCTGGGCCACCTTGTGCAGTATGTGCACGTTGGCGAGCAGGATCTGCTTGGCGCCCTTGTAGGCGTTGCTCACGATCAGACGCACTTCGGTGTCGATCCGGCGCGCCGTCTCCTCGCTGTAGGTCCGTGGCTGGGCCATCTGTCGACCGAGGAAGGGCTCGCCGTTTGGTTCGCCCCAGGACACCGGCCCCAGGTCGTCGGACATGCCAAGCTCGCAGACCATGTACCGCGCCATCTTGGTGGCCTTGTCGATGTCGTTTGCGGCGCCACCGGTGATGCTCTTCAGGGCGACTTCCTCGGCGACCCGGCCACCCATGAGCATGGCAATCTGTTTGAGCATCGCATCCTTGGTCATCGAGAGGCGGTCCTCGTCCGGCAGGGTCCAAGTGAGGCCCAGGGCGCGACCGCGGGGGACGATGGTGATCTTGTGGACCGGGTCGTGACCGGGGAGGAGGTGGGCGACCAGGGCGTGCCCCGCCTCGTGGTACGCGGTGGTCATCCGCTCCGACTCCGGCATGAGCATCGAACGGCGCTCTGGGCCCAGGTACACCTTCTCCCGGGCTTCCTCGAAGTCCGGCTGCTCCACCATGGTCTTGTCCTGGCGCGCCGCGAGCAGGGCCGCCTCGTTGCACAGGTTTTCCAGGTCGGCGCCAGAAAAACCGGGCGTCCCCTTGGCGATGATCGATAGGTCCACGTGGTCCCCGAGGGGGATCCGGCGGGAGTGGATCTCCAGGATCTTCTCGCGACCGCGCATGTCGGGGGATGGCACGACCACGCGTCGGTCGAAGCGTCCGGGGCGGAGCAGGGCGGGGTCCAGGACGTCGGGGCGGTTGGTGGCCGCGACGATGATGACGCCCTCGGTGCCTTCGAACCCGTCCATCTCCACCAGGAGCTGGTTCAGGGTCTGTTCCCGCTCGTCGTGACCGCCGCCGAGGCCGGCGCCGCGGTGGCGGCCGACGGCATCGATCTCGTCGATGAAGATGATGCAGGGGGCGTTCTTCTTGCCCTGCTCGAACAGGTCGCGCACCCGGCTGGCGCCAACGCCGACGAACATCTCTACGAAGTCGGAGCCGGAGATCGAGAAGAAGGGCACCCCAGCCTCACCCGCCACCGCGCGGGCCAGGAGCGTCTTGCCGGTGCCGGGGGAGCCCATGAGGAGGACCCCCTTGGGGATGCGGCCGCCCAGGCGGGTGAACTTCTGGGGGTCCTTGAGGAAATCGATGATCTCGGAGAGTTCCTCCTTGCTCTCGTCGATGCCCGCGACGTCTTCGAAAGTGACCTGGGTGCCGCCGTCGACCTGCAACCTGGCGCGAGACTTGCCGAAGCTCATGGCCCGGCCGTTGGTGCCCTGGAGGTTGCGCATGAACCACAGGAACAGCAGCACGATGACGAGCAGGGGAAGGAAGGTGAACAGGCCCGTGAGCCAGAGGCTGTCGTCCTCCTGCTCCTCGAAGTTGGGGGTGACCCCGTGCTCGACCAGGGTGTGGTACACGGGCTCCAGGAACTCGGGGCCGGTGGTCTTGAAGCTGGTGCCGTCCTCGAGCACCCCGGAAAGCTGCTGACCCTTGAAGGTCACCTGTTCGACCTTCCCCTCCTCCACCTTCTGGATGAAGTCCGAGAACGGTATGGGCTCGTCCTTCCGGCCCCCGGTCGTCGGGAGGATGAACAGGGCAAGCACCACCAAGACGACGATGAACCAGAAGAGGTGGGTGCGGGAAAGATTCCGCATGAAGGGGGCTCCGTGGATGTTCCAGCATAACGGGCCTGCAGGCCCGATACCATGGCTGTAGACACCCAACATAGGCACGTTCGCGGTGCCGGAAAGGGCCTGATGGCTGAGCGAGAGCGGGAGCGGGAGCGGGATTGGGAGCGGGATTGAGGCTAGCCCACGCGTACCCACTCCCGGGTGATGGTCACCTCATGCTCGGGCGAAAGCTGGACCGTCCCGCTGCCTCGCCGCGCCGCCTGGAGGATGGCGCTCGCGTGGGTGGTGCGCAGACCGTCGATCTCCCCGTGCAGGGCGCGGCGGACCAGGGCCTCGGGCGCCTCGGCAACCCAGCTTCGCTCCCAGCCCTTCTCACCGTGGGTGGCGCGCGGATCCTCCTCGAGGAGGCGGTCCATCAGCGCGCCCTGGAGGGCTGCCAGGCTGGCCGAGCGGGCCACCGCCTCTGTCGCTCCTTCGCGGATGCGCTCCAACACGGGCATGACCTCGGCGCGGATGCGGTTGCGCAGGAATTGTGGGGATGCGTTGGTGGGGTCCTCGCGCCACGCCAGGCCCCGCTCGGCGGCCCAGGCCTCCAACTCGGCGCGGGAGATGTCCAACAGGGGCCGGACATAGCGGCCACGGCGCCAGGCCATCCCCTCCAAGCCGGCCGGGCCGGTGCCGCGGAGCAGGTTCACCAGCACCGTCTCCGCCTGATCGTCCCGGTGGTGCGCCAGGGCGACCACGTCGGCGTCCAGGGAGTCGAAGACCTGGAAGCGGGCATGGCGACACGTTGCCTCGGAGGCCTCCTCGCCGAGGTGCAGGTCGAACCGGACCAGAGGCAGCGCCCGCCCCGCCGCTATGTCGTCGACGAAATCGGCGTCCGCGGCCGAGCCCGGACGGGTGCCATGGTCGACGGTCACCACCTCTAACTGGCCCCGGTGCCAGCCGCGGGTCTCCAGGAGCAGGTCGAGGAGGCAGGCCGAGTCCAGGCCCCCGCTCACCGCGACGGCGACCCGCTCCCCCGGTCGCCACAGCCTCCAGTTGGCGATGGCCTCCCCCACCCGGTGGCGCAGGCGGCTCATGACGGACCCTTCCCCGACAGCGCGGACAGTTGCTCCCACCGGTCGGGCTCCAGGCCATCCAGGAGCGCCTGGTTCACCCGCTCCGCCCCGCAACGGCGACAGCGGTACAGGATGATGGGTCGGTCGCCACGCATCTCGAGGGCCACCGGGTCCAGCACGCCGCCGCACCGCGCGGCACGGTCGCCGGGGACCTCGTCCACGTGAAGCGACCGCAAGCAGAAGGGGCAGTGATCCCGCGCGGTGCGTCCATGGGGGGGGACCTCGGCGCTGCAATGGTCGCAGGTGAAGCCCTCGTCTCGTCGGATCGGGTTGCGGCGCTCGCGGGCAGGAGCCTCCTGCCCGCGACAGAGGCGCAGGAGTCGCTTTCCGGGCCAGGACCGGGCCTCCTCGGGGATTTCGACACCCCGCGCGCAGCCCAGCTCGATCAGGGCAGCGCGCAGCGCCTCGTCCCCCGCTTCGTCCAGCCAACGTCCCAGGCGCTTCACCTCGCCCCGACTGGCGCCGGCGGTGGCGTCGAGCAGTGCCTCGGCGCGCACCTGGAGAGAGCCGCCGGGATCGATCCAGGTCATGGCGTGCGCGGGGGGACCCGCTCGATCCGGACGGATTGAATGTGGTCGCCCTGTTGGAGTGCTTTGACCACGTGCATCCCGTGGCTGACGCGGCCGAAGAGCGTGTAGTCGCCCACCAGGTGGGGCTGGGGGGTGAGGGTGACGAACCACTGGCTCCCACCGGTGTCCCGCGCCGCGCGAGCCATGCCGACCGCGCCGACGTCGTAGGGCAACCCCGAGACCTCGTCCGGGATGGTCCAACCCGGCCCCCCCCACCCGTCCCCGCGTGGACAACCCCCCTGCACCACGAAGGCGGGAACCACCCGGTGGAACAAGAGGCCGTCGTAGAACCCGTCGTCGGCGAGCCGCGCGAAGTTGGCAACGGCGACCGGGGCAACATCGGGGAACAGCTCCACCCGGAACTCGCCCCGGTCGGTGTGCACCCGTGCCGAGCGAATGGCGGCCGCGTCGTCGAGACGGACCTCCAACTCCGGTGGGATTTGCGACGGTGGGAAGGCCACGTCAAGCGACAGGCGCCGCGCCAGGTCCCGGGCCAGGCGGTCGGGCCGTCCCCCGACCTGCGGCGCCCGGGCCAGCATCTCGCGCAGCACGGCTTCTTCCACCGGCAGTGCGCCGTCCGTCGCGCGGGACCCGAGCTGTTCCAGGATGGCGCCCAGCACGTCGGGCGACGATTCCTCCCCGCCGCGCGCCACCAGGGCCGGGACCGCTTCTTCGGACGGCCACGGCTCTACCAGTGCCACCGCCGCCTCCCGAACCGCCGCGTCCTCTGCTTCGAGGAGGGACCGGGCTACCTCGGCAGGCACCTCCTCCAGGTCCAACAGCGCCCCAGCCGCGGCGGTGCGAACCAGTGCCTCCTGGTCCCCGGAGGCCAGATCACCCAGGCGCGCCGGGTCGGTCAGGCTCGTGGCCACCGCTGCGCGCACCGGCACGCTCTTCTCGGGCCTCAGCCCCGTTTCGGCGCTCATGGGCGAACCCGCTTCCGCCAAGGCGGATACGGCAACGGCGGTCTCCCAGAGGGTCCATTCCTGGGAGTGCGAGGTGAGCAGGCGCGGGGCGTCCGGGTCGCCGCACCGGCCAAGCGCGGCGGTGGCGGCCCGGCGGACCCAGGGGTGGTCGTCCTTCAGCAGCGGCGCGAGTTGCGCGGCCGTTGTGTCCCCCGCCTGCAACGCATCGAGCGCGGCCACCCGCACCACTGGTTCCGGGTCCGCGAGCGCGAGGGCGAACAGCTCGCTGTGGTCCTCGAACTGGGCCCACACCGCCTTCAGCACCCAGGCGCGCGCTGGTCCGGTGGGGAGGCGGGACCATGTCGCTCCCGCCTTCGCGGCCTGTGCGGGGGCGTCGTCGAGCCCCACCCGGTACAGGCCGAAGGCCGCAGCCTCGACGATGCGGGGGCTGGGCCGTTCCAGGGCCGCGATCAGGGCGGGCACCGAACGCTCCACGCCCTCGACTTCCGCCCGGCCGAGCCTGCCCAGGGCCACCGCGGCTGCACCGGAAGCGGGCCACGGTTCGCCGAGGGCTGCCACCAATCGGTCGATGTCGTCCGCCTCCGCCAGGTGCCCCAGGCTCGCCAGGAGCACCGGACGGGGGCTGGCCTGTGCGGATGCGGGATCACCCCAGTTGCTCGCCGCTTCCTCGTCGAGCCAGGCTCGGAGGGCCGGCCCCGCGCCCGGGGTGTAGCCCAGCGCCTCCGCGGCGGCGCGGCGGACCTTCGGATCGGGGTCGTTCCGCATCGCCACCAGGGGATCGAGGGCTTCGCCGTCCCGCAGCCTTCCCAGGGCGGTCGCCAGGTCCCGCCGCGTCTCCGGCTCCTCTCCCCGAGCTGCGGCCACCACCTCGGCGACCGGCATCCGCCGCCATGTGAGCTGTTGCAGCGCATCGTCGCCCGCGAGTGCGAGAGGGGCGAGGAAGAACAGCGACCAGAGATGCACGCAATGGCCTCCGCTTCAGAGGTCAGCGACCGTCAGGAATCGATGGTAGGCCGCAAGCGTACCCCGGACCATGCGTTCCGGTCCGAAGCGAGCGCGTGCTGCGGTGCGCGCCTTCTCCGCGAACCGTCGGGTGGCGGGCATGGTCGCGATCGCCTGCGTCAACCCCCTTGCCAGTTCGCTCGCGACCCCTGGCGGGACGAGTCGGCCCGTCGTTTCGTGCTCGACCACCTCGGGGATCCCACCGGCCGCCGAGGCGACCACGGGGGTCCCCGCCAGCATGGCCTCCACCACGGCTTGCCCCATCCCCTCCTCCAGGGAGGGGTGGCACATCACGTCGATGGCCCCCAGCAGGCCCGGCACATCGTGGCGGTGTCCCAACAGGTGCACCACCCCCTCCAGCCCGCGGCGGCGGATCTGACGGACCAAGGTGCCGCGCAGCTTCCCCTCCCCCGCGATCACCGCCACGGCGGGCACGCCGCTGCTGCGGAGGATGGCCATGGCATCGACCAGCACCGCATGGCCCTTGTGGGGCACCAGCGCCCCCACCGCGCCGACGAGGACCGCGTTGGGACCACATCGCAACGAATCCCGTAGGGGAATCGGCTCGGCGTCGAGGAAGGGCTCGGGGTCCACACCGTCGTGAACGACCTCGATTCGCTCCGGGGCGACACCCGCCACCGAGAGCTCCCCCTTCACGGCCTGGCTCACCGCCACGTAGCCCCGTGGGCCGCGGTATTTGAGCCGGGACAGGACGCCGGGCCGGAAGTCGAGGCGCCGGTGCACCACCAGGGGCGCACCGCCCGCCAGGAGCGCGTGACCGTGGGCGTGGGAGGTATGGGCCGCGACCAGGTCTGGTCCCCTCGCCCGGATCAGCCGCGCCAGGGTCTTCGTCCCGCGCCAGGGACCGTGGAAGGACACCGGGTGGACGCGAATCCCCAGCCCCTCCGCGGCCGGGCGCAGTGGCGCATCGGGGGGCAGGGCGACCTCGTGGTGTGGGTTGGCGCGGAGGAGGAGCAGCAATTGGGTCTGCCCCCCACGCCACTCGCGGGCGGTGTCGACGTGAAGCACCCTCAAGGGCCGGACTGCTCCATCTCCTCGTCTGCGGCGGGCAGGGCGTGTTCGGCCACCATCAGGGGCACGCCATCCTCCA
>JAFDJI010000469.1 GCA_019307545.1 Deltaproteobacteria bacterium
ATGCAAGCTCCTCGCACGTCGACACCACGCTCATGTCCCGCAGCACCGCCTCCAGGACCAGGGGGGTCACCTCCTCGAGCCAGGAGGTGGTGGCCTGCAGGACCAGGTTCGCCTCTGGTGCGTGGGAGTGGGCCTCCGCAAGGGTAGCGAATGGGGGAGGTACCCCCTCCACGACCTTCTTCCCCGCCAACGCTTCCGCAGAGTCCACCACCGCCGCCACCCGGAACGCCGGGTCCCGCCTGGCCGTGTCCGCGATGAGGCGCCCGATGGCCCCGAGCCCCTGAACGATGATGGGGCGACGCTTCACCCTCCGCCGACCTCGCCGCGAAGATCCCTGCGTTCGTCGTGGAGTTGATGTCGGAGAGCCTCGAACACCTCGACCACCCGATCGGAGCTCCACACGATGGCGCGGGTGCTGAGCGCGCGGGCGATGTCGCGGGCAGCGGCAGTCACTTCCCCCTCCACTTCGGCCTGGTCTCGCTCCAGTGCGGCAGCCACTGCGTCGGGTACCCACCCGTCGATGACCACCTGGGAGAAGATGCGCCTGCGGTCGTCCGGGAGACGGAACAAGGCATGAACCATCGTGTCCCGAAGCTCCCGGCGGGTCCAGAACACCTCCGGGTTGATGGCCGCCGGATCGGAGAACACCTCCTCCAACAGCATCTCGTCGACCTCCCTCGGTGCCCAGAGGTCCTGGATCTCCTCCCCGAGCCCCGATACCGCGAAGGCGTTGCCATTGCTGCGAATGTCGGCGTCCAGGGACACATCGGTACCGCTGTGCTCGTGGATCTCGAGGACGGTCTCCTGGAGGATCTCGACGAGGTGGTTCTGCAACCGCGCCACGGCCTGGGGCACGGTCATGTCCGGGTCGATTGCGGGTAGCCCTTCCGCGAGCACCATGTCCACCAACTCCACCGGGTCGACCAGACCCGGCTCGAGGTCTCCCTCGATCTGTCGTACCGCGACCTCGTGTTGGGCGACGCGCAGCAGCACCGGGTAGAGGTCCATGACCAGCTGCCGCTTCGGACCCTCTCCTCGGATCGGCAGGGCGGCACCGTTCCGGCCGCGCGCCAGCCGACGGTCCACCCGCTGCCGGAGGGTGCGGTTGGCCGCGAGCCTGTACCCGTCGAACTGCCTGAACAACTCACTAAACGCGTCCTCGATGAGCGCCGGAACGTCCTTGCCGTATCGATCCACGACGATCTCGTGACCGGCCAGGACGAGGCTCAGCTTGATCTCTTCCAAGCCGCCTTCGACCTCGTCGACATGGATGTCCAACTCGGACCAGTAGTCGGGATATCGTCTGGCCCGGGCGTCCATGCTGCGCACGGCACGCCGAAGCATCCGTTCCGATGGCTCGTCCCAGGGGACCCGTTGCCGGTGGATCTCAACCTTCATGATCCCTCCCCAACTGCAAAGGGAAACGCTTTCCCAAATTGATCCAACCACTTTCGCGCCTCCGGCGGAAGCTCGCCCTGCCGGTGGACTGTCCCGATGCGCCCCGCCTCCGCACGCACGAAAGCCCAGGTGGCGGTGTGCGCCACCCGGGCCTCGCCTCCCTTGCGGGCGGGTTTGTCTAGCTACCGCAGACCGCTACCTTGTCGTCGCAGCAGTCGCCGTAGGACTCGCAGGCGGAGTCGCAGTAGCAGGCGGGGTCGCTGCCCGAAACCGCGGTGGACTCACCGCAGTGGTCCTCGCAGGTCGGGGCGTCGCCGGTTGGGGCGGGGTCGTCGTTGCAGTACTGGTCGATGTCGTCGCAGCAGTCGCCGTAGGACTCGCACAGGTCGTCGCACCAGCAGGTGGTGGCGTTGACCGTCACCGAGCCGCCGCAGTGGCCGTTGCAGGTGAAGGCGTCGTCATCGGGCTCGGGGTCGGGGTCCGGAGTCGGGGTCTCGCTGGAGGCGCAGGTGTTCGGGTCGTTGGAGCAGGCCAACAGCTTCTGGACGTTCGGGTAGGAGATGAAGGGGTTGTCGCTCCAACCGCCGGTGTCGTCGCTGCTCTCGGAGTAGCCCTGGGGGTCGGTCGCCATCCAGATAAAGTCGGGATGCAGCTCCTTGCTGTTGGTGCCACCCCAGCCGGTGCCGGGGTCCGCAATCCACTCGCCGCCGAGGATGACGTCGTTCTCATCCAACTCGAGGACGTAGTTCAAGCGAACGGGCTTCAGGGGCACGTTGCGCTGACCCGCCTGCTTCAGCATCTGGGAGGCGCCCACCGAGTCGGACACCATGGAGTAGGTCAGTTGGACCTTGACGAACTTCTTGGCGTTCTCGTTCCACTGGTAATCGCTGGTCTCACCTACCAACGCTGCAGCCGCGGCCTCGTCCACTTCTTCCGAGTTGGTCATCTCGTAGCGGACGAGGGGGAAGTTCCACACCTGGTAGTCGTAGTTGTGGTCGATGACGAAGGCGGGCTTCATCTCCTTGCCGGTGAACAGGTGCTTGGCGCCGCGGTTCAGCAGGCCGACCGTGGTGACGTGGAATGCGCCCGGGTTGAGGTCGCGACACTTGGCGTCCTTGGGGCGGCCGTACTCGTCCCGCTCCATCTCGTCGGGGCGTTCCTCGCAGCGCTGCCCGCCGAAGGTGGCCTGGTCGTTGAAGTAGATTTCCGCCATGAGCGCTTCGATGTCGCCCATACGTACCAGGGTGCAGCTGGCGTCGTCCGCGGCACACTCGACGATGTCGCCGTCGGAGGCGATCTTCACGCGGATGTCGCGCAGCGGGGCGCCCATGGGTTCGGTGGTGACGTAGGACGCCCAGCCGTTGCAGTGCCCCCACCAGGAGTCGGGGTGGAACTCGCCCTGGTAGTTGCCGTGGTGGGTCATCTCCCACTTGGTGGCCGGGCCCATGACCTCTACCTCGGGGTGGTCATGCTTGGGCCCGCGGTCCGCCTCATCCTCGCGAAGCTGGTCGTAATTCCAGTGCTCGACCTTGCCGACCGTGGTCTTCTGGTCCGGGTTGAACAGGAAGTCGTACTTCTCGACCGGGGAGAGGCCATCGTGGTCGCTGACGTCGTTGTAGTCGTCGACCGAGCTGTTCCAGCGCCAGGCGATGCCGTTCTTGGACTGCGGCCACCAGCTGGACGCGAAGACATCCCAATCGCTGCTGCCCTGGGTGCGGGTCGCATCGAACTTGGCGGCCTCGCCCTTCAGTTCCGGGTGGATCTTGGTAGCCTGATTCGAGTAGCTGATGGCCTCGCGGTTGTTGGAGAAATCCGCGATGAAGTGACCGCCGCCCCAGATGGTCTCGGCGTTGTCCGGGTCGTAGCCGTTGACGTAATCGAACTCGACCGGGTCGTCCGGACGTTCGAGACCCTGCATACCGACGCAGGCACTCAGCAACACGAGAGGGAAAACCCTACTAATTGACATAGCGTGCTCCAATAGATCAAAAGCGGAAATACAGCGCGGCCAGAGGGCCGACTTCTCAACGGCGGCTGTTATAGTCTGTCAACCGGAAGTTGTCACCCTCCAGACGCAACATTCTGGCAGACGCCTGCGATCGATGCGCCAATCTGCCGGATCCACGGTGCCTCCCGCGGGTGGACAGAAGGGGGGCCACACGAAAGCGGAATGCACACGCTGGTAGACGCTACACCCAGCTGGTAAGGATGACGGACGAATCCACGTTCTTGAGTCCCTGGAGCAGCGTCCTGGCCCGGGAGGCAGCGTCGTTCCCGGCGGCCGCAGCGTCGAAGGCATCGACGTGCGCCAGCGCGGCCGCCCGAGTGAGCTTGCCCCAGTTGGGCTCCGTCATGCCCACTGCGGCGTGGCCCGCCCGCAGGTCGGCCTTGTACCCCTCGCCGAACTTGCCCGTGATGACCTTCCAGTAGATGAGGCGGATGGTGATGTCTCGGCGCTTTTCCATCTCCGTGACCCGCCGGCTGGCCTCGGGGTGCCCCAAGTAGCGTTGGACGAGATTGTAGTAGTTGCGCAGGGGGCCGGTCTGGGTGTTGGTGACCTCCACCTCTCCGTTGAAGTGCTGCAGGTAGACGTCATCCTGCTCCCGGAGCAAGCCTTCGATCTCCAGGATGTCCATGGGCGCGGCACCCTGGTACC